>CAUAHS010000082.1 GCA_958428885.1 uncultured Eubacteriales bacterium | reverse complement strand
TCGCATATCCCGGATCGTGTCTTCATTGTAGAGCTTTTCTCGCGCCCCCGCCCTACCCGCAGCGGGTAGTCTTTTGCCCGAAATAAAAACTCCACCGGCGAGAACCGGTGGAGTAAGAGCGTTCCTTATTTACAATCACAGCCGGCTCCTGCTACAATGAAAGTACTTACAAAATCAGGAGGCAGCTGAGATGGATGACCTGATGGCGCGCACGATGGTTGAGAATTTGAGCATAGGCATCGACCCGCTGACAGGACGTGCCTTGTCGCCGCGGGACTGCTGCTCCAACGAGCTCGTGCAGGAGGCGCTGAAAATGGTGCTCGACAACTGCTCGCTGGAGTCCTACGGCACCATCCTTGAGCGCCAGCGCGAGGAACGCGAGAAGGCGAAGCAGGAGCGCAAAGAGCGCAGGGCCGAGCGGTATCCCAACGCCGGCAAGGCCTGGACGAAGGAAGAAGACAGGTACTTGCATGATATGTATGTATATAGCCGTAAAAATAAGTACCAGATAGCGAATATCCTTCAGCGTTCACCTAATAGCATCGCGTCCCGCCTGAAGAAGCTGAGGATATTGTGAGACCATCAAGAAACACTCCCCGGAAGGTGCGCCTTCCAGGGAGTGTCATTATTGCTGATTCTGCTGAACGTACCGCTTATACTCAGAGTACGGCATCGGCTCCAAATCAAATTTGGACGTTGTGTGAGATTGCACCATCTTATAGCAGGGGATGTGTTTGAGATTGCAGATATACTCCAGCTTTTCTTCCGTTTCGCTGGAGGCCCTGGCGCCGATATATACTGCCGTTGGAGGCGTGCGTGTGAGCAGCTTTGATCTCGGCGGCTCTTCTTTGCTCTCGTTCTCCGGAGGCGATATAAGCCGCCACTCCTTCTCATAGCTCCAGTCCTCAGACTTGACCAGAAGCGCTTTGGTCATGAACAATACATCGGCATGATATGGAGGAAGCGATACATTTAGCCTGGTTCCGAGTTCTTGTTGAAAAATAGTCTTGAGAAAATTAGTGGCATCAAAACGCGAGCCGCTGTAATGTACCGGAGCTAAAGTGAGGTTCAGCATAAAGTTGTGGCAGCCAAGGATGTTGCCGCAGTTTTCTTCGCAGCCTTTCAGATATTTCTTAAAGTCATATTCGATGCAGAAGCCCTCGTGACATCTTGCATAATGCGCCCACATGAGCGTAGCTTTGAATTCTTCTGAGAAGCAAGCGGCATAGCGCTGTTGCCTGGCCCATAAAACATTTTTGAAGAAAGCTTCCGGCAGCCCAGGAATCAAGCCGGGCAGTTGTTTAAGGATGAATAGCTGTATGAGGCCAAAATTATTCATAACGGCGCTGTCATAAAGGTCAATACCCTTGAGCCTGCCGATAACACTATCAACATTATCAGTGCTGCCCTGCTGCATCCAGCGCAAGACGCCTTCCGGCACAGAGCCCTGCTGAACCAGCTTGAGCCGCTTCAAAGCATTTTCCAACGAACAGCAAAACTCAGTTTTGAGCCATTCAATTAAAGCATCCAAGTCATAACAGGGTTCATTCTCAAACGGGTCATTGAAGGTGTCAATGCGGCTGCCCCAGATCTGGTCACTTACAAGGGCTTCAAAACTATGCTCGCTTGGGCTGCGAAAGCGGTAGAGCTTGCTTGGAACGTTGTTCAAAAGCCAATCTCTCAACTTGATCAGCTTGTCCCTGGCCTGGGCAGCGTCGTCTGTGGAGCTTATCATGGTATGCAGCAGAAGCTCAAAGAATTCGTCGTGAACATCCATATGATCCCGCCTCCCTATCAGCTGTTATTAAATCCCACGTCGGCACAAGTGTCAAGCCCGGTAAATAAGTTGTCCATTCACAAAGATGAGGGCCACTGCGTTATACAGCGGCCCTCATCTTTGATTTGAATAGGCCTTCGTCCGGTCAATCGTCCAGTTCCAAGCTATGCTTGCCGGACACTCTACGCAGATAGCTTTCCAGAGAGCCGTCCAGAACCATTTGTGCATACTCGAGTGGAGCGTTGTAGATTAGCCAGTCCATTTCGGCTCTCATGGCGATGGTGGTATCGAAGCTGTCCTCGATGCCGGGGGTGTAGATGTTTAGGACCTTGCCGTCGGCATAGAGCAGCTCGACGCAGGCTGTGTCGATGTTGAATCTGCACGATATCAGTTTTTTCACCTGTTCCTCCTTTTTCCCGGCCCGCAAGCAAGGCCGGGTGTACCAGAATGCGTACCAGAACCGGGTTTGATTCTGGTATACCTATTATCACAAAATGTACAGAAAGTCTATTATATTTTGCAAATACGTCTATTATGTATGATCATATGTTCGGAAATTTTCAAAACGTGACTATGGCATTCAAGAGGTCAGCGGTTCGATCCCGCTTATCTCCACCAGGTAAAAAAGCCTTGAAACTTTCGTTTCAAGGCTTTTTTGCTGCTGCCGGTATGGTCTTGGCCGGATGCGGGTGGGGGTGGAGCGGGACCTTACGCACCGCGCCTTGCGGATGGGGGAGAATGGGATCTGAACGGTTTTCCCGGGAATTTTTCCGGGATCTGTTGAATGCCCAGCTTTTTTTCGACTGCAACTGGTGAATAATTCACGGGTCGTGTAAGGATTTACCGCATAAATCCCGCGCGGGCGCTCAGAATAAGTTTATCTTATCAAAGGAGCTGAACTTTTTATGATCGAACAGGACACCATAAAGCTGCTGCGGGAGTGCGATTCGGGGGTCAAGATGGGCGTGGCGTCAATAGACGACGTGCTCGACCGCGTACACAGCGAAAAGCTCAGGCAGCGTCTCATCGACTGCAAGACCGAGCACGAGAAGCTCAAGAGCGAGATAAACAGCCTCCTTTGCCAGTACCACGACGAGGGCAAGGAGCCGAACCCGGTCGCCAAGGGCATGTCCTGGATGAAGGTCGGCGTCAAAATGAGCATGGACGACTCGGACAAGACCGTGGCCGATCTAATGACCGACGGCTGCAACATGGGCGTCAAGTCCCTAAACAAGTATCTCAACGAGTACACCGCCGCGGACGAGGTCTCCAAGGACATCACGAAGCGGCTCATCAACCTCGAGGAGAAACTCGCCATCGACATCCGGGAATTCCTCTGAGCGCATGGAAAAGTTCTTACACGTCCCGGGGCGGGGGGCGTACTTCGAGGGCTGGTACTTCAAGCTGCAGACCCGCGGCGGCGGGGCTCTGGCCCTCATTCCGGCACTGCACCGGGACACGTCGGGGCGGCTCAGCTCGTCGATGCAGGTCATCACGCGGGAGAGCTCCTGGTGGCTGGAGTACCCGGCGGCGGAGTTCGGCGCCTCGGCGGAGCGGCTGCGCATCCGCGCGGGGGCCAACATCTTCACGGAGAAGGGCCTGAGGGTGAGCGCCGACGCCCCGGGCCTCAAACTGCGTGGAGCGGTGGGCTTCGGCACGTTTTCACGCCTCGGCTCGGACATAATGGGGCCATTCCGCTTCGTGCCGGGCATGGAGTGCAGCCACGGCGTCATCAGCATGTCGCACTCGCTCGAGGGTGCGCTGAGCATAAACGGCCGGACGCTGGACTTCACCGGGGGCACGGGCTACATCGAGACGGACCGGGGACGCTCCTTCCCGAGCGCATATCTCTGGGCGCAGTGCGCCTGGGGCGGACCGAGGCGCAGCGGCTTCATGCTCTCCGTCGCCACGATACCCCTGCTGCTCGGCGGCTTCACAGGCTGCATCTGCGCCCTGGTTCACGAGGGGCACGAGTACCGCCTCGCCACTTACCGGGGGGCGAGGGTGGAGCACTGGTCCTGCGGCGGAGCGGTGGTCAGTCAGGGACGCTGGCTGCTGACCGTGAGACTGCTCGGATCCGGCGGGCGCCATCTGCGAGCGCCCGTGTGCGGCGGCATGGGCCGCACCGTGCACGAGAGCCTCTGCTCCCAGCTCCGTTTCCGCCTTCTGCGGGACGGGGAGACCGTGATCGAGCACACCGACGAGTGCGCGGGTTTTGAATACTCCGGCGGAGCCTGAGGACGCTTCAGTCCCAGGCTCCGTTATTCATGCGCTCGGCCTTCGTGCTGGGGATATAGAAGTTGTATATCTGCCGGTACATAGTGGCGTCGTCGTCGCTCAGACAGCCGAGCACCACCCGGCAAGGGTAGTCGTGCTCCTTGAGGAAGGCACAGACCACCTTGTAGAGCATGCCGATGACCTGAAAGTTCTTGGAGGGTTTCCCGCTCAGAACATAGCAGGGCAGCTCCAACACCTCCTGACGCCCGTCACACGCGGTCTCGAGCGCCGCCTCCCACTGCGCCCGAAGCTCCGGGACGTGTGCGCACATGTCGTCCACCGCTTCCGCCGCCGCGACCGAGGGGTCCACCTTCAGCTCTATTCTTTCCATACGCTTTTACCTCCTGTATCCGGATGTTGAAAAATGTAAAGGCCGCCGCCTGAGACCCGGGCGTGGGACCCGGCACGGGCTTGACAGGGCGGGGGCGCTGGCATATCATTGGCCGCAGAAGGGGAGAGACGCGATGGACTACGAGCCCGAGATAATACGCAGCCGGCGCAGGACGGTGTCCGTCGAGATAAGCCGGGACCTGCGAGTCATAGTGCGCGCTCCGCTGCGGATGCCGGAGCGCGAGATCACGCGCTTTCTGCGCGAGCGCTCGGATTGGATAGAGAAACATCTCGCCCAGGCGAGACGCCGTCTGGCCGAGGCGGAAGGCAAGCCCAGGCTCTCCGCCGCAGAGCAGCAGGAGCTCCGACGCCTGGCTCGGGAGACCGTGCCCGCCCGCGTTGAGTACTTTGCCGGGAGGCTGGGCGTGAGCTATGGGCGCATAAGCTATCGCTTTCAGCGCACGCGCTGGGGCAGCTGTTCGGCCAAGGGGGACCTCAGCTTCAACTGCCTCCTGCTGCTCTGCCCGCCGGAGGTGCTCGACTACGTAGTCGTCCACGAGCTCTGCCACCGCCGTCACATGGACCACTCCGGACGCTTCTGGGCCGAAGTCGCCCTGGTACTGCCCGACTACGATTCCCGCCGGAGTTGGCTGCGTGAGCATGGTCCCGCCCTCATCGCCAGATTGCCCCAGAGCGCCAAATCGATATAAAAGCCGAGCCGGAGGCCTGTGCCGCCGGCTCGGTCTATTATTGTTCGCCGCTTCCGATCAGCTCACGGGCCCAGTCCAGCAGCAGGCGGGAGCAGCCCTCAAAGTCCCCGGCGGCCGTCCCGGGGTCCATGGAGAGCGCCAGTACCGCCCGGTCCGTGCCGGAGAGCTGATCTGCAAGCTCGGCAAGGCTCGAAAAGTACCGCCCGGTCTCGCAAAAGCAGCGGGCACGCAGGACGAAACGCGAGGTTTTCAGAAGCGAGGAGAGCACCTCGACGCTCCGCTCGTGCAGATAGTTGTGGCTGCACGCGTGATAGATGCCGCAGGCGCCGGTGTGTGCCGCCCTTTCCGCATCTCGGGAGCGGGGGAGCGGTATGATGTCCTCCAGCCGTCCGAGGACGGGGCGGGTGTCGAAGTAAAACCCGAACAGCTCGCCCTTATCCCAGCCCCTGAGCTCGGAAACGCCGGAGACAAAGCCGCAGAGCAGCTCCCTTTGCGGCAGGGACTCCGCAGCCTCGCGGTAGCGCCGCAGGTCGTCAAAGTCCAGGCGGTCAAGGATGAGGACGACGTCTATGTCGCTCCCCTCCGAGGCCTCGCCACGGGCACGGCTGCCCTGTATCCCTATGAAGCGCACCCGGGCGCCGAAGGCCGAGCGCATGACACGGACATAGTCCGCCAGCCAGACGTCGAGGTCGAACATGGCTCAGACCGTGCAGTCCACCGCGACCTTGATGACGCCGTCGCGGCGGTTTTCAAAGAGCTCGTAGGCCTCGGCAATGTCGCTGAGAGGATAGGTGTGCGTGATGAGCGGCGTAGTATCCAGCCTGCCTGCGGCGATGAGCTCCAGCGTCTCACGGCAGCGGCAGCCGTCCACGCCGCCGGTCTTGAAGGTGAGGTTCTTGCCGTACATGTCCGGCAGCGGCAGGGTCTGCGGTCCGTCGTAGAGCGCCACGACGGTGACCACGGCGTTGGGGCGTGCACAGTCCCAGGCCATGCGGAAGCTCTCGGGCGTGCCTGCGACCTCGAGCACAGCGTCGGCTCCGCCGTGGGCGCTGTGGGCGAGTACAAAGTCCCGCAGCCCTTCCGGACCGGTCACCAGCACCTCGGGCCAGTGGCGGCGGACAAAATCCCGCCTCTCCCCGTCCGCCTCGCAGACGATGACCCGGCCGGGGTCCTTGAGCAGCAGGCACTCGAGAGTGCAGAGCCCCGTCGGTCCGGCGCCGATGATGAGCGCCGTGTCCCCGGGCTTGACCTCGGAGATGTCCGCCGCCCAGTAGCCGGTGGCCAGCAGGTCGCCGACGAGCAGGGCCTGTTTGTCGCTGACGCCGTCGGGGATGCGGTCGAGCCCGCAGTCGGCGTAGGGGACTCGGACGTATTCGGCCTGGCCGCCGTCTATGCGGCAGCCGAGCGCCCAGCCGCCGTTGGGGTCCGTGCAGTTGTTGACCCAGCCGTTCTTGCAGAAGAAGCACTCGCCGCAGAAGGTCTCCACGTTCACGGTGACCCGGTCGCCGGGCCGGACCTTGCGCACTTCGGAGCCCACGGCCTCCACGACGCCCACCATCTCGTGTCCCACGGTGATGCCGGGCACGGCACGGGGCACGGAGCCGTGCTTGATGTGCAGATCGCTGGTGCAGATGCTCGCGAGCGTGACGCGGACTATGGCGTCCCGGCCGTCGAGCAGCACGGGCTTGGGTTTCTCGAGCAGCGCGAACTTTCCGCGCTCAACATATGTATAGGCCAGCATGGCGCGTTCCCCCTTGCAGAAGCTATCAGCGCAAGTTTACCACAGCCGGGCCAATGCGGCAAGCCGCGTCACCAGCACTTTTTGCAGGCTTCGTAGCCCCAGGCTATGGCCTGCTCTATGGTGACCTGCGTGGGGTTGACCATGCCGCTGCAGCCGGAGTAGCTGTGATATTTGGAGCCGGAGTTCGGTATCCAGACCATCACGCCGCTGTTGGATGTTCCGCTGTCGGAACTGCCGCCGTCATCGGAGCCGCCGGAGGTGCCGGACGAAGTGCCGGAGGATGTGCCGGAGGAAGAAGTCCCGCCGGACGTGCTGCCGGACGTATCAGAGGAGCCGCCGGAGGACGCACCGCCGGAAACGCTGCCGGACTGGGACTGGCCGGAGCCGGTCGAGCCGCTGCCGGAGACCGTCTGCGCTGGCGTAGGTGTCGGGGTAGGAGTGGGCGTGGGCGTTGGGGTAGGTGTAGGCGTAGGAGTGGGCTCAGGCGTCGGCGTAGGCGTGGGCGAGGGCGTGGATTCGGGCTCGGCGCTCACGATGGACGCGGGGCTGTCCGCGGGCTCCTGGGCGTCGTCCTTGGAGCTGCCTATGGCGCCGATGACGAGCAGCACGATTATGAGCCAGAACCACCATTTTTGATAAAATTTCTTTTTCTTTTTCATTCC
>CAUAHS010000081.1 GCA_958428885.1 uncultured Eubacteriales bacterium | reverse complement strand
GCAGACCGCGCCCTCCTCTAGCTGGGTCTTGAGCGTGCCCGAGGAGTCGAAGGTGAAGGTCAGCGTGACGTTGGGGGCGACGTCCTTGTAGAGCTCCGCAATCTGGGTGAGCGTGGCCTCCATGGAGGCGGCGGCGAACACGACGACCTCGACGGGTTCGGTCTCGGCGGCGTCGGTCCCGGCGGGGGGCTCCGTGGCGTTGGAGGCCTCCTGGCCGCAGGCTGCAAGGGCGAAGATCAGGCACAGGGCCAGCAGCAGGGCAAGCGCTTTTTTCATTTCAGTGATGCTCCTTTTCGGTTTTTAGTCGTCGACCGCGACCATGACGGAGGTGGCCTTGATGACCGCGATGGCGGTCTTGCCGACCTCGAGGCCGAGCTCGCGTATGGAGGCCATGGAGATGGTGGAAGTGACGACGTTGCCGCCGCCGATGTCTATCTTGACGATGCCGTTGACGGCGCCCTCGTCGATGCCGACTATGGTGCCTCTAAGCTGGTTCCTCGCACTCAGACGCATGTATATCCCTCCTTTCCTCAGACGCCCTTGCCGAAGGGGCAGATGGGATAGCGGCAGTCCCCGCAGCCGAGGCAGAGCCCGCCGTTGCCCAGGGCCTTTATGTCCTTCCGCGTGACTCGCACTCCCGCGGCAACGCGCGGGAGCATGAGGTCGAACACCGTCGCCTTGGCGTACATGACGCAGCCGGGCAGACCCATGACGGGCGTACCGTCCGCGAAATAGCCCAGCAGGAACATCGCCCCCGGCAGCACCGGCGCTCCGTAGCAGACTATCTCGGCGCCCGTGTCCTTTATGGCGCCGGGGGTGCGGTCGTCCGGGTCCACGCTCATGCCGCCGGTGCAGAGTATCATGTCCACGCCCCCGGCCTTGAAGTTCAGGATGGCCCGCGTGATCGCCTCCCGGTCGTCGCCGGGAAGGGCGTGCTCCGTGACCTCGATGCCGTAGGTCCTGAGCTTGTCGATGATGACCGGTGTGAAGGTGTCCTCGATGAGCCCCTTCGCCACCTCGCCGCCCGTGGTCACAAGACCGCAGGTGCGCAGTTTGTAGGGCCGGAGCGAGAGTATCGGCCCCTCCCCCGCCAGCTTTTCCGCCTCTCGGAGCTTCTCCTCCTCTATCACCAGCGGGATTATCCGCATCCCCGCCAGCTTTGCGCGCTTTTTCACCGCCGTGTTCGAGTGCCGGGTGGCTATCATCAGCTCGTCCTGCTCGTTGAGGGCGTTTAGGCGTGTTATGTCAACCTGGAACAGCCCGTCGCAGTCCGCGATGAGCTCTATCTTGCCCTCCTTGACGGGCGTGGGGTGCATGTTCTCGCTCTGGCAGAGGGCACGCAGGCGCTCCGCCGCGTCGTCCTCGTGCACCATGCCCTCGGTCTTTTCCCAGACGTAGAGGTTCTCCTTGCCCATCGAGAGCAGCACGGGGATGTCCTCCTCCGTGACGACGTGGCCCTTGCGGAAGCGCGCGTCCTTCGTCACGCCGACGATTATCTGCGTCATGTCGTGGCAGAGCACGTGCCCCACCGCGTCCTTTGTAGCTATCAGCTTCACCTCAACAGCCTCCTCCAGATAATTGCAGCTTTTCTACAATGTAACACAGGAAAAACGGAATTGCAATCAAAAACGATTCGCTTTTCAAAAAAAGTCGGGCCTGTCCGCGGACAGGCCCGGTGAGGCTGAGTTTTCAGTTGGCGCGCTCGGCGGCCTCTATGGTCTGGAGGGCGAGGACGGCGGTGGTGACCCGGCCCACGCCTCCCGGCACGGGCGAGACGGCGGCGGCCACAGCCCCGGCGGCGGCGAAGTCGACGTCGCCCCGGAGGCCCTCCGGCGTGACGTTGGTGCCGACGTCCACGACCACCTGTCCCGGCGCAAAGCAGTCGGCGCCGAGCAGCCCCGCGTGTCCCGCGGCGGCGACGACGAGGTCGGAACCGCGGCAGACGCCCGCAAGGTCGCGGGTCTTGCTGTGGCAGAGCGTCACGGTGGCGTCCCGGGCCGTCAGCAGCATGGCGAGCGGCCGGCCCACGACGAGGCTCCTGCCCACGACAGCCACGCGCTTGCCCGCGGGGTCGATGCCGTAATAGTCGAGCAGCTCCAGCACCGCGCGGGCGGTGCAGGGCGCAAAGCCCCCGCCAGAGCCGGTGAACACCCCCGCGAGGGAGGCCGGGCTCACGCCGTCCACGTCCTTGGCCGGGGCGAGTTCGGCGCAGGCGGCACGCTCCGTCTTTTTGAAGGGCATGGGCCGGAGCAGCAGAGCCCCGTGCACGCCCGGCTCGGCGTTTATGCTGCGCACGGCGTGGAGCACGGCGTCCATGTGGGCGTTTTCCGGCAGCTCCACCGTGAAGGACTCGACCCCGGCGGCGGTGCAGGCCTTTTTCGCCGCCCGCTCATAGGACCGGCTCTCCTCCTGCGCTCCGACGCGGAGTATGACCAGCGTGGGCGTGATGCCGCGCTCACGCAGCGCCCGGCTGCGCACGGTCAGACCCGCCGTCAGCGCCTCCGCCGCGGGCGCACCGCTCAAGATCTGCGCCATCAGCCTATCCTCGCTTCCACGGCGGCAAGACCCGCGTCGATGATGGGGTCGTACTGCTCAAATACGAGCTCGCACTCGCGGCGGAGCGTCATGGCGAACACGTCGTCCGTCATGCCGGCGGCGTTGATGAGGATGTTCAGTCTGGAGGCACGCATCGCCGCCCGGCAGAGCTCCAGGCCCACGCCCACGTCGGAGATCGCGCCCTTTGCGCCCTTTTCGGCGAGGTCACGGAGCGTCTCCGCCGCCTGGGCGGCGGTGTACATGACCTCGGTGGGGATGAAGCAGGCCACCCTCAGTGCCGAATCCATGTGCTCAGCCCGCGCGGGGTCGTCCTTCGGCAGGGCCATGTACTTGCGCAGCGGCTCGAAAGCCTTGGCGTCCTCGTCGATGAGGCGGAGCATGTACCCGCGCGTGAGCGAGAGCTTTTTCACCGCGTCGGCGATGTCGGCTTCATATTCGGCGTACTTCGGCTTGCCCGCCGTGAGGTTGCAGACCATCTCCCCCAGCGCGGCGGCCAGGGCTCCGCAGAGGGCGGCGGCGCCCCCTCCGCCCGGGGTCGGCGCGTCGGAGGCGAGGGCGGCGGCAAAGTCGTTAAGGCTCTTGTCAGCGAATTTTTCCATGTCTCATACTCCCTGTTATATAAGATGTCGGTTGACAAAGGGTATCTTGGAGAGCACCCACCAGGCGGCGAGGCTCAGCGCGAACACTGCGGCGCCCTGCACGGGCACGGCGATGAGCGGCGGCATGACCGTGAGGTCGAAGCCGAGCTGGCGGAAGGCCATGACAAAGGCGTGGTGCGCGAGATACACGCAGAAGCTGGCCTTGACCAGCCGGGCGAGCCGGGGCGTGCTCCGCCTCCCGTCGCAGAGGCAGTGCGCCGAGCCGAAAACGCCGTAGGCCATAAGCGCCGGACCGGGGGACATGCCCTCCATGAAGGCCTCGAACACTGCGCCGTTTTTCACGGACATGAACACCGTCCCGCCGAAGGTCACGGCAAAGCCCAGCGCCAGCGCCGCAATATAGCGCCCGAGCCGTTCCCGCCGGACTGGACGCGAGCTCATGACGTAGCCCAGCAGCGCGTAACCGAGCGCCGCCCAGCTCATGTTCAGCGGATACTGCGCCGTTATGCCGCCCAGCCACGCGAGCGGCGGCCAGAGCTTCAAGAGCGGCCAGCAGATGCCGAGCACCGCCCAGAGGAACACCGCCCAGTCGAGCTCCCGCTCCGTCGCCCCGCGAGTGAGCGCCCGCAGCACCGGCAGCACGGCATAGAGCAGCAGCAATATTTGCAGGTAATAGAGGTGCAGGTGGTGGTCAAAGCAGAGCGTGTGGACGATGGAGTTCAAAAACCAGTTCGGCTCCAGCCAGCCCGTGAAAAGATACGTCCCCACGACGCTGTAGACGTAATAGAGCCAGGCCCAGACCAGCAGTATCACGAGCACCCGCAGAAAGTAGCGCCGGAAGATGTCCCGACCCGTGAGCGTCCGCTCCGGCGGGAGCATCAGCGCACCCGTGCACATGAAGAACACCGGCACCGCAAAGCGCGCGAGGCAGTCCCAGAACGTGCTCGAGAGCCACTCGAAGCTGCCTATCTCAAAGAGGCTCAGACCGTAGCCCGAGGTGTGTATGACTATGACGCCCGCACAGGCGGCAAGCTTTATGACGTCGGGCGCAAGCGCGCGCCCTTTCAATGATGACAATTTCCGTCCCCCCTGCCTCCGGAGCAGATGAGCCCCATGTATATCCACGCCACCGGCACCACCAGGCACAGCCCTAAGCCGAAGAGGCTCTGCACCAGATAGCACGCCAGCCCCGAGCCGTATTCAGGCCCTGAGCCCCGGAGCCAGCGCCCGAGCGCCGTCACCACCAGCCCCAAGTAGGCCGCAAAGCCCGGGACGCCGAGGTTCACGAGGTAGCCCAGAGGCTCGCAGTGCGCGTTGTCGGCGTGGGTCGAGAGCGTGAGCCCCGTCTCCGGCACATAGCGCGAGAAATTGAGCGCCGAGCGCAGGCCGAAGGTGTCCGGCCCCCCGCCGGTGAGCGGCCTCTCGCCGAAGAGCCGCAGCGCCTCCCGCCAGATGGCCACCCGGCTCGAGCCGAAGCCGTCCTGCGCCCGCCCGTGCAGTATCTCCGAGAGCTCCCAGAGCGTCCCGCCCCCCGGCGGCGCAAAATATATGAGCAATATCGCTAATATCGCCAAACCGGCAAGGCAATATATCAAAACCCGCGCGGTCTTTTTGCGGCCGGTGTAGTTTACATAATAAGGCACGGTCACGACCGCGCATCCGAGGCAGCCGACGAGTCCGGACTCGGCCTTTATGGCGAAGAGCAGCGCCAGACACGCAGCGGCGGGCAGAAGGAGCAGCGCCCGGCGCAGCGGAGCGCGCGAGCGGAGCGCCGAGACGGTCAGCAGCGGGATGACCAGGCAGAACCAGGCCGCCAGCAGGTTCGTGTTCCCCATCGTGCCCAGGAATTCGCCCGTGTACCGCGTCCCAGCGTCGTAGAAGCTCAGCCCCTCCGGAAAGAGCCCGAGGACGTTCACACGCCCCAGCTGCAAGAAGGCAACGGCGCAGCAGAGCGCCGCCGCAAGGGCGGTCAAGTTGACATAACGTTCACGCATCTCCCCCCAGCGGGAGACGCCGAGGGCGATGCAGCCGTAGAGCAACAAAGTTAAAGCCCCGTCGTGCCGGGCAGAGCCGAGCAGGCAATAGCCGATGCGCCCGGAGCAGAGCGTGGAGAGGCAGACGGCGGCCATGAAGGCCAGCGCCCAGGCG
The DNA here is from genome assembly GCA_958428885.1 of uncultured Eubacteriales bacterium. Lineage (GTDB taxonomy): Bacteria > Bacillota > Clostridia > Oscillospirales > Oscillospiraceae > Scatomorpha. The sequence continues at coordinate 2,195 of CAUAHS010000081.1, read as the reverse complement.
GCGAAAGCGCCGGGGCGGGCGGGCCTCCAGCGGTATTTTAGCGCGCAGACGACCAACGCCGCGAGCCAGACGAGCGTGAGCGCGGCGAAGAGCCGGAATTTTGCCCCCGTGATGGCCGAATAGCCGTCAAGCCCCGGCCAGAGCGGCAGGGCGAAGAGCATGAGGCAGATGAACTTGTCCGTGAGCCATCGCGCTGATTTTTCCATGCGGCTATTTTAGCACATCTCGCCCCTTGCGCGCAACGTCGGCTTGCGTTATTATCGAGCCGGGGGTGTTCCGATGTATTTTGACACGCACGCACACTATGACGCCGAACAGTTCAACGCCGACCGGGACTCGCTGCTCGCCACGATGCCGGCGGAGGGCGTGGACTGTATAATAGACCCCGGCTGCGACGCCGACTCGAGCCTTGCGGCCATCGCGCTGGCGGAGAAGTACCCCTTCGTCTACGCCGCCGTCGGCTGGCAGCCGGAGGAGTGGCAGAGCTGGACGCACGGGAGCGAGGCGCTGGTGCGCTCCCTTGCTGCGCACCCGAAGTGCGTCGCCATAGGCGAGATCGGGCTCGACTACTATTGGGATAAGGAGCACAAGGAGATACAGTACGAGATGTTCGTCACGCAGCTGGAGCTCGCGCTCGAGCTGGACATGCCCGTCATCATCCACGACCGGGAGGCTCACGAGGACTGCCTGAACATCACCGGCCGCTATCCGGCGCTGCGGGGGGTGTTCCACTGCTATTCCGGCAGTGTGGAGATGGCGCGCGAGCTGGTGCGCCGGGGCTGGTACCTCGGCTTCGACGGTCCGGTGACGTACAAGAACGCGCGCAAAGCCCTCGAGGTGCTCGAGTGGTGCCCGCTGGAGCGCATACTCGTCGAGACCGACAGCCCCTACCTCACGCCCGTGCCCTTCCGCGGCAAGCGGAACGACTCAACCAAGCTGCGCTATATAGTCGAGAAGATTGCCGAGATAAAGGGCCTCGGCGCCGACGCCGTCGCGTTGGCGACAAGCGAGAACGCCTCCCGCCTCTTCGGCGTGGAGCTTGACAAGTGAGGGGCGGCAGTTTAGTATAGTTAAAAATCCCCATGAAGTGTTGGGTATACTATGCATGATTGGAGCTGTGAGCATGAAAAAAACTGCGCTTGCCCTGCTCTGCGCGCTGCTGCTGGCCCTCGCGCTGACCGCCTGCGGCCAGGACGCCGCCGAGCCCTCGTCCGTCCCCTCCGCCGAGCCCTCCGGGCTGGTCATACTCTGTGAGGCCGACGAGGACATGATAAACAACTATTCCCTGCTGGCCGTGAACCCCGACGCACCCTTCGTCGACGCCGACGGGAACAGCGTCTCCGACGTGTACATAAACACCGAGGGCGCCGCCGCGCTCATAAACTGGATGCTCTCCGCCGAGGGCGAGACCGCCGCCGCGGACTACGGCTATGACGAGTACGGCGAGTATCTCTTCTACCTCACGGACGGCGCCCCCGTCTCCACCGCCGAGATACCCCAGGCGACGGACGAGACGCGGGTCATCCGCATGTCCACCACCACCTCCGTGAACGACTCCGGCCTGCTGGGCTATCTGCTGCCCATGTTCGAGGCGGAGTACGGCTACGAGGTGGAGGTCACCTCCGCCGGCACGGGCAAGGCCATCGCCAACGCCGAGAGCGGGAACGCGGATGTGCTGCTGGTGCACTCCAAGAGCCAGGAGGAGGAGTTCATCGCCGCGGGCTATTCCTATGTCCTGCCCGGCTTTGAGAGCGAGCGGCTGACCTTCCTCTACAACTACTTCGTCCTCTGCGGCCCTGCCGACGACCCCGCCGGGGTCAAGGACGCACCCAGCGTGCGGGACGCCTTTACCGCCATTGCGGAGGGCAAGTACCCCTTCGTCTCCCGGGGCGACCAGTCCGGGACGCACACCAAGGAGGTCAGCCTCTGGCCCGAGGAGCTCGGCATAACCGTGGACGCCGCCTCCGTGGAGCAGTACGCCGACTGGTACACCTACTCCAACGCCGGGATGGGCGTCTGCCTCACCATGGCCGCCGAGACCGGGAGCTACATCCTCTCCGACAAGGCCACCTTCCTGACCTTCCAGGCGGGCGGCGCCGAGTAAGCGCTTTTGCGGAGCCTGTCCCCGTGGCAGGCTCCGCAGCTTGTCGAAGAAGGCTCTGCCTTCTTCGACAAAGGGGCTTGCACTCCGCTCC
>CAUAHS010000080.1 GCA_958428885.1 uncultured Eubacteriales bacterium | reverse complement strand
AAATAATTGTCAATCGCGTTTCCACTTGGCGCCCTGGGGGGTGTCGATGATGGTTATGCCCTCGGCCTTGAGCATATCGCGGATGCGGTCCGCCTCGGCAAAATTCCTGGCTTTTTTGGCGGCGGCACGCTCGGCGAGCAGGGCCTCTATGCGCGGGTCGCTCTCCTCGGGCTCGGCCTTCTTGCGGAGCTTGGCGGCGGCGTCGATGAGGCCGAGGCCGAGCACGCGGTCGTAGTCGGCGACGATGGCCAGCTTGGTCGCGTCGTTTACCGGAGCCTTGAGCGCGTCGTAGAGCGCGGTTATGGCGAGGGAGGTGTTCAGGTCGTTGTCGAGCGCGGCGGTGAAGCCCTCGCGCAACTTTTTCATTTCAGCTTCGTCTAAGGTTCCGGGCGCATCAGAGAGGGCGGCTATGCGGTTCACCAGCTTCTGATAGGCTCCCGCGGCGTTGTCGAGGTTCTCCCAGGTGAACACCAGGCTCTTGCGGTAGTGGCTCTGCAGGCAGAAGAAGCGGTAGGCGAGCGGGTCGTAGCCCTTCTGCTCGAGCAGGGAGACGGTGAGGAATTCGCCCTTGGACTTGCTCATCTTGCCGCTCGAGGTGTTCAGGTGCAGGACGTGGAACCAGTAGTTGCACCACTTGTGGCCCAGATACGCCTCGGACTGGGCGATCTCGTTGGTGTGGTGCGGGAAGGCGTTGTCGATGCCGCCGCAGTGGATGTCCAGGTCCTCGCCCAGGTGCTTCATGCTGATGCCGGAGCACTCGATGTGCCAGCCGGGGTAGCCCACGCCCCAGGGGGAGTCCCACTTGAGCGCCTGGTCCTCGAACTTGCTCTTGGTGAACCAGAGGACGAAGTCGTTCTTGTTGCGCTTGTTGGTGTCCTCCTCCACGCCCTCGCGCACGCCGACGTCGAGGTCTTCGGCGTCGAAGTCGTTGAAGATGTAATAGCGCTCGAGCTTCGAGGTGTCGAAGTACACGTTGCCGCCCGCGAAATAGGCGTAGCCCGTGTCCATGAGCTTGGAGATTATCTTTATATACTCGTCGATGCAGTTCGTGGCGGGCTCCACGACGTCGGGGGTCTTGATGTTGAGCTTGCGGCAGTCGGCGAAGAAGGCGTCGGTGTAGAACTTGGCGATCTCCATGACGGTCTTGTGCTCGCGCTTGGCGCCCTTGAGCATCTTGTCCTCGCCGGTGTCGGCGTCGGAGGAGAGGTGCCCGACGTCGGTGATGTTCATGACGCGCTTGACGTTGTAGCCGAGGTAGCGGAGATATTTCTCCAGCACGTCCTCCATGATGTAGCTTCTGAGGTTGCCGATGTGCGCATAGTGGTAGACGGTGGGGCCGCAGGTGTACATCTTCACGATGTCGGGGTGGTTGGGGACGAACTCCTCCTTGGTGCGGGTGGCGGAATTATACAGCTTCATTTTGCATACCTCCGAATTTTATCTCATGTCGTCGCCTGCGGCGGCTTTGAGTCTTTCGAGCTCGGCACGGAGGGCCTTGACCTCCTGCACGAGCGGGTCTGTGACGTTTATCTGTTCGACGTTGCGGACGTAGTCGACCTTCTCGCCCTTCTTCTTGACGACGCGGGCGGGGGAGCCGACGGCGGTGCAGTCGGGCGGTATCTCGGAGAGGACGACGGCGTTTGCGGCGACGCGGGAGTTGTCGCCGACCTTGAAGGGCCCGAGCACCTTGGCGCCGCAGCCGATGAGGACGTTGTTGCCGATGGTGGGGTGGCGCTTGCCGGTGTCCTTGCCGGTGCCGCCGAGGGTGACGCCCTGATAGATGAGGCAGTCGTCGCCGATCTCGGCGGTCTCGCCTATCACTATGCCCATGCCGTGGTCGATGACGAGGCGTTTTCCGATTTTTGCGCCGGGATGTATCTCGATTCCCGTTTTTTTGCGGCTGTGCTGGGATATGATGCGGGCAAGCAGCTTGTGCCCGTGGGTGTAGCACCAGTGCGCGCGCTTGTGGCTCTGGGTGGCCTTGATGCCGGGGTAGAGCAGCCAGACCTCGAAGGAGCTTCTGGCGGCGGGATCGCGGGCCTTGTAGGCCTCAATGGTTTCGCGCAGGTCTTTGAACAATTTTACCTCCTACATAAGGTGGCGAGAGCGCGTTGACAAAAAAATAAGCCCCCATGCCGCAACGGCATGAGAGGCGCAGTTCATACGCGGTTCCACTCTCGCTTATCACTCTCCGGCTGATACCGGTTTACGCCTTAACGCGGCGCAGACGGGACGGCATTTCCTCCGTCCGAGGCTCCGGGGCGCATTTCGGTTCTCTCCTGGACAGCGCCGCTTACAGCCGGCGGCGGCGCCTCTCTGAAGACCGGTGCGGGAACTTACTTCTCCCCATCGCAGCCAATTACCACTACATAATACTATCACAGCCCCCGGAGTGTGTCAAACATTTTCGCGGGGAAAATGTCGATTCTTAAATATTCCTTAAATCGGGGCAACTGTATCTTGAAAATAATACAGTTTGCTGGTATACTTTTGATAAACCGGAGGATTTTGCGCAACAGAGGTGCGGGGGAATGAAAAGCAGAATCAGGAAACCGCCGTCGCCTCTGCTCATATAAATCTGGCTGGACTTACTTATTATAAATGAATGGAGGTAGATGAAAAATGAAGTCCAAATTCAAAAAACTTATGGCAGCCGCGCTGGTACTCTGCCTTATGCTGGCGCTGTTGCCCGCTGGCGTACTGGCGGATGGGGTTACGTTTACGTACAAGAATTATGACGGAAACACTTTCACGGAAGCCGAAGGGTCGGTTCGGTACGGACACGGAACAATAAAAGTCGAATCAAACGAAAACAGCGGTTATACTCTGACCGCAACTCCGGACGATACTTGGGGATTGAAGATGCTCAGTGTCGCTGGGGAGGAAGTCGAGTTCACCACCAATCCTGAAGGTGTATCCACCTATGACTTTACGGTTGCCGAAGAAACTCAGAGTGTGGAAATAAAGGCGGCCTTCAAGCCGGTGTATACGGTCTCCAAAGAGGATGATATTGCAAACGGCACGGTCAGCGTTGACAAGGCCAAGGCCTTTGAGAAGGACACTGTGAATGTGACTGTTAAGGCTGCTGAAAACTATGAAATAGACGAGGTCTATTTCATGTCTGGGAAGACCAAGACTGTCATCAATGCGCCGTACTCTTTTGAAATGCCCGCCTCCAACGTCACCGTCGGCGCGACGTTCACGGAGATTGTTACCCCGCCTGAGCCTGAAATGTATTATATTACCACCGCTCAGTCGAGCTACGGAACCATCAGGGCGGACAAACAGCAGGCTGCCGAGGGCGATACGGTAAACGTGACCGTAACCACCAGCACAGAATATGTGGTCAGCAAAGTGTACTATACTGACTATTACAATACTGTGAACGTGCCGCTCACCGGCAGCAACGGAAGCTATACTTTCGTTATGCCGGCCTATAATGTCGAGATTCACGCTGAGTATACTTATGTGCCCCCCGTGCCCACCACTTACACCGTGACGACCAACGACCCGACCGGCGGCACCGTCACGGCCAGCAAGACCAGCGGCATCGAAAAGGGCGAATGGGTCACCATCACCGTCGACCCGGTCGACGGCTACTGGCTGAGCAGCCTGACCGTCGGCGGCTATGACGTCACCGGCAAGGTCAACTGGGCCTGGGACAAGTGGAACTGGAACTACGTCGGTACTTACAGCTTCCGCGTCTATGACAATGTCAAGGTCAATGCCACCTATTCGACCTATGACGACATCGCCTGCTTCTACGACGGCCGTTACGGCAATGTCACCGTCAAGGTCTGGGATGAGTCCAGCCGCAAGTTCGTCACTACCTCCGATGCGGAGCGCGGCGACCTTGTGGCGATCATAGTCGAGCCGTTCAACGGCTTCGTCATGGACAGTCTCAGCATCAACGAGCGCGGCTACTGGGGCGACAGCGTCAACTACGAGCAGAGCTGGAAGGACAGCAATGTCTATTACTTCCGTATGCCCGCCGATGACGTGAACATCTACGTCAGCTTCAAGACCGCCGTTGTCGAGCACAAGGTCTACGTCGACAAGGCCACGGACGGTACGCTGAAGGCCAGCACCGAGTGGGCCGAGGACGGACAGATGGTCTACATCACCGCCACCCCCGACAAGGGCTATGAGCTCGGCTCCCTCTACGTCAAGACCGCCAAGGGCGATTACCTCAGGGTCTTTGAGGCGCAGAAGGAGAACACCTACTACTTCTACATGCCCGACCAGTACGTCACCGTCTCCGCCGTCTTTGTCTACAAGACCGCCGAGATCCCCTTCGTCGACGTCAGCTCCAAGTCCTGGTACTATGACGCCGTGAGGTTCGTGTACGGCAAGGGCATCATGGACGGCGTGAGCACTTACAGCTTCGCCCCCGACGCCACCATCACCCGCGGCATGGTCGTCACCATGCTCTGGCGCATGGCCGGCGAGCCCTACGCCGCCCCCGCCGGTTTCACCGACGTCGCCTCCGGCCGCTACTACTCCACCGCCGTGGCCTGGGCCGCCAAGAACGGCATAGTCGAGGGCATGACCAGCACCACCTTCGCCCCCAATCAGGCGATAACCCGTGAGCAGCTGGCCTCCATCCTCTACCGCTACGCCAAGTGGCTCGGCTTCTCCGGCGCAGGCTCCGACATCTCCGGCTACACCGATGCCGGCAAGGTCAGCAGCTACGCCTATGACGCCATGAGCTGGGCCGTCAAGACCGGCGTCGTGACCGGCACCTCCGCCAGGGTCCTCGACCCGCAGGGTACCGCCTCCCGCGCTGCCGCCGCCCAGATGTTCATGAACTTCTACAACTACATCAAGTAATCCAGAGTCCGAAGAGCCGGGCGGTGAAAAACCGCCCGGCTTGGTTTTTTATACAGTTGAAAATGTGAACAAAACGTGTTATTGTATTGATATAGTTGATACACTCAGCCGAGCTCTACGGGAGGCACCGCATATGAAAAAGAGACTTCTGAGCATCCTGCTTGCCGCTGCACTGCTGTGCAGTCCGGTCCTCGCCTCTGGAACGCACGACGTGACCGCCGAGTTCGACAGTGACCTCGGCAGTGTCAAGCTCGACACCGAAAAGGGCACGGCGGGGGACAACATATACTTCACCGTCACCCCGAACGCGATGTACACCCCCGAGAACCCCAAGATAACCACCGCCTCCGGCACCGCCGTGCAGTGCTACGCCTCCGGCGAGGAGGACGGGGCTTACAAGTACTATTTCTCCATGCCGGACGACGCCGTGACCGTCAGCGTGAGCTTTACCGGTCCGTTTGACGACGTCGCCGCCTCGGACTGGTTCTGCAAAGAGGTGCTGCGTGCATATTCGGCCGGACTGATGACCGGCACGGGGGAGAGGCTCTTCTCACCCAACGCCCCCGCCACTAGGGCCATGCTGGTGACGATACTCCACCGCCTCGCGGGTTCTCCGGAGGCCGAGGGCGGCGGTTTCACCGACGTGAGCGGCGCCGCCTACTACGCCGCAGCCGTGGCCTGGGCCTCCAAAAACGGCGTGGTCGAGGGCTATGAGGACGGCAGCTTCCGCCCGGACGAGCCCATCACCCGTGAGCAGCTCGCAGCCGTGCTGTACCGCTATGCGGTCAGCCGCGGCATTGACGTCACCGCCTCCGGCGACCTCTCCGCCTATGCCGACGCCGGGAGCGTCAGCTCCTGGGCGGCCGACGCGATGCGCTGGGCCACCGGCGCAGGCGTGCTCTCCGGCACCGCCAGCGGTCTCGAGCCCCAGGGCACAGCCACCCGGGCCCAGGCCGCAGCCATGCTTGTGCGATTCACCGACATCGTCGGTCAATGAATAAGTCTGTTAAATGTAAATGGAGGAGGAAAAAATGAAGAAGAAACTGCTCAGCACCCTGCTGGTCCTCGCCCTGGTGCTGGCCCTGCTGCCCGCCGGAGCGCAGGCGTACGGCATCTATGAACCGGAAATCGATGATGACGACGCCTGGATGTTCGGCGATGAATACCCCGGTTGGTGGGGCGACGGCTGGTGGGACAGCGATTACCCCTACTGGGGATACGAGGATGTATACTCCATCGGCTATGAATACGACAGCTGGGAGGGCACCGTTCGCGGCCCCTCGAGCGCTGAATACGGTGAGCCGGTGAGCTTCTACGTGCTGCCTGAGGACGGATACAAAGTGTCCGAAATCTACCTTTCCAACGGCTCCGGCGGCTATCACGACCTCGGCACCGGCACCTCGTTCACCATGCCCAGATGCAACGTGACCGTCGTTGTCCGGTTTGCAGAGGACGACGTTGAGGACAACGGCGAATACTCCCTCGGCGGCGATGTGTATCCCTACAACGGGGGCTACATCAGGTTCTACAACAAGGACGGCCAGGCCATCGCCTCCGCCAACGAGGGCGAGAGGGTCACGGTGAGCGTCTACGCTGCCAAGGACTACACCATAGAGTCCGTTTACAGCTATGAGCTCGGCAGCTTCTTCCAGGCCAGCAGCTATTGGAACGACCGCACCAGCTTCTCCACCAACTTCACGATGCCTGACGAGAGCGTCAACTTCTACGTCGAGTTCGCCAGCGACGGTGACTACGACATCACGGTCAAGGGCGTCACCGGCTACGGCAGCGTCGACATTGATGACGGCCTCACCTCCGCCGACGAGGGCGACATCGTGAGCTTCACCATCGAGCCCTATTACGACTACATAGTCGATGACGTCAGCGTCACCACGGACGGCTGGAGCACCGTAACGCTCTACCGCGATGAGGACGACTGGAACAGCTACTACTTCTACATGCCCGACAGCGACGTCGAGATCTACGTCAGCTTCACCGACGACTACCACGAGATCACCATGGACGTCGGCCGCAACGGCAAAGCCGTGCCCGAGGCCCAGCCCTCCGGCTACTTCAGCTACGTCTACTACGGCATCGACGGCGACCGCATCTATATCAACGCCACGCCCGACAAGGGCTACAAGGTCTCGAAGATAACCGCCACCGACGAGAGCGGCAGGAAGGTCAGCGTCTACGAGGCGGTGAAGGAGAACCAGTACTACTTCACCATGCCCGAGAGCGACGTGACCATCAACGTGGAGTTCAGCTACCGCGTCCTGACCAACCCGTTCACGGACGTCAAGACCGGCGACTGGTTCTATAACGCGGTGAGCTATGTCTACACCGAGGGCCTCATGACCGGCACCGACACATACACCTTCTCGCCCAACGCCTCCACCAGCCGCGGCATGCTGGTGACCATACTCTGGCGCCTGCAGGGCGAGCCCTATGTCAGCGGCAGCAGCTTCAGCGACGTCAAGAGCAGCGCGTATTATTACGACGCGGTGCGCTGGGCCGCCCGCTACGGCATAGTCGAGGGCTATGAGGGCAACGTGTTCAAGCCCGACGACGCCATCACGCGCGAGCAGTTCGCGGCGATACTCTACCGCTACGCCGAGTACTGCAAGTACAGCACCAGCGCCAGCACCAACCTCTCCGCGTACAAGGACAACGCGAAGGTGAGCTCCTGGGCCGGAACGGC
>CAUAHS010000079.1 GCA_958428885.1 uncultured Eubacteriales bacterium | reverse complement strand
GAGGCTTTGCCTCTGGACTCCACCGCCTTTGAAAAGGCGGGCGAAACTTTCAAACTTTTTTAAACTTCTTTCAAACTTGGGGCGGGGCGTCGTCGGAGTCGTCGTCCTTGACCCACTGCTCCTCGATTCGTTTCTGGCGGCGTTTGAGGGCGAGGCGCTGTTTCTCTCGGACACGGTCCGAGATGCGTTCCCAGGTCTCCGGACCGGCCTCCCAGCGCAGCCACAGCCAGCCACGTCGGAGCAGGCGCACAACGTACCACACCACGCAGGCCACCGGCAGCAGCGCCGTCAGCAGGATGCTTATCAGCAGCGCCGCCAGAGTGTCCTCCGTCAGCCTCGCAGCGTTCTCCCAGTACGGGAACACCACGCCAGCCGTCTGCATCGAGCGCGTGCCGTACTGACGCACGATCTTGAGGATGCTCACCGGGCTGAAACGGCCCGTGTTCTGCACCACCTGCGCCCCCTCAAAGCCCGCTGTCACCAGCCCCAGCGTGAAACCGGAGATCGGCTCCGCACACACCAGCTCGTAACAGTTCACACCGCCGCTGCCTTCGCCCTGAAGCTGCTGGAGCGTGTCCAGGTGCAAAAACACCTGACCCGTTGCGGTGTAGCTCTTCTGGCTCGCCTTGTCGCTCTCTATGGCGACAACGCCCGCGACCACAAAGGGCTTGTTGTTGATGACCACCGTCATGCCCGCAAGGTCGTAGCTGCCGAAGATCTGCCACGCCAGCTTCTCGTCCAGCACCACCCGGTCATGCATCAGGTCGTTCTCGTCAAGATAGCCGCCTGAGCGCAGTGTCAGGGGGTGGAAGGAAAACCAGTCCCCGCCGACGCCCGTCGCCGCAACAGTGGCCCTGCCCTTGTTGCCCTCGACCGTCAGCTGGCCCTCGCCGCTGTATGCGTCCTGCCACAGCGCCGGAGCTCCCTCCGCCGCCTCGAGCGACACGTCCAGCAGTTTGCCGTTTATCGTGGAGCGGAAGCTGTTTATCTCCGATATGCTCTTCTCCTGCCCCACCGGGAAAAACACCGAGGCCTGGGCGTAATGCTGCTCGTCCGAACCCTCATAGCGCTCCGCCGCCTGCTGCGTCAAAAGCTCTCCGGCCCTGGCCGAATACACAAAGCACAGCACGCAGCATGCCGCAACCAGCGCGAGGCAGACGATCAGCAGCGCTATCTTTCCCCGGCTGAGCTTCGGCCGCTTCAGACGCACGGCGGGCAGGTTCAGCTTTGGCTTTTTTATGCTCTTTTTTTGCTTAAGTCCGCTTATCTTCATCCCTTATCAGTCCGGAAGGCGCACGAGCATGCCGTCCTCGACCGGCTTCGTCGCCGTCGTGAGGACCATGTCGTAGGCCGAAAGGCCGCCGGAGACGGCCGTATTCACGTCGTCCTTCGCAAGCTCGGTCACGTCCACGCGGGTCGCAACAAAGCGGTTGCCGAGCGGGCTGCTCTTCGCCACGATGACCAGCACAAAGCTGCCGTTGGAGTCCGAGCGGATGGCGCTGTTCGGCACGATGGTGTCGTAATTCTGGCTGCGCTGACCGATCGAGATGGACACCTGCGTGCCGCTCTCGATCTCGCTGCCGGTGACGTCGAACACCAGCTGCTTGCCGGGTGCGCCGCCCTGCTGGCTCTGGGTGTCCGAGCGGATGCCCACCAGCTTGCCCTGCATGTCGGAACCGCCCCAGTAGCCCGTGGTTATCTCCGCCGCGTCGCCTATCGTGACCTTCTGTGCCTGGTCATTCGTCACGCTCATGGACACGGAGTAGCCGCGGTCCGGGACCTCTATGGTCATCACGGCGGAGGCGGGGTCGGTGTTGTTGCCCGCCGTGACGTTTATCGACTTTACAACGCCGTTGACCTCGGAGACGATCTGGCCGCCGGTGACGTTGCCGTTTTCGTCCTTCTCGCCGCCGCTGAGCTGGGCGATCTGGTCCTTGAGGCTCTGGATCTGCTTCGCCATGCGGCTGAGCTCCAGATTCTCCAGCTGGGAGTTCTTCAGCAGCGTCTCGAGCGCCGTCTCGCAGCTGACGACGGTGTCCTTCGCCGTGTCGTAGGCGCTCTTCTTCTCGACCATCTCGTTATAGTCGGCCTCGAGCGAGTCCATATAGCGCTTCGCCTCGATGACCTTCTGGTTGAGCTCGGCGTTCTGAGACTGGTTCTGCTCCATGGCCTTTTTGTACGCGTCGTTCGCCTTGACGTAGCTGTCCCTGGATTCCGCCACGGCCTTGTAGCCGGCGGCGATGTCGGCAAGCGCCTTGCTCGTCAGGCTGTTCACCAGGCTGACGCCGCCGCTGGTCGTGAACGAGTTGACGTCGACGCCCTCGAGGCCGAGATTCTTGCGCTCCGCCGCCGTGTTCCTGTCCGCGTTCGGGTCAAAGTAGCCGTCGACCGTGGAGCCCTGCGGTGCCGCGGCAAAGGCGGCCGCTATGGCCTCGGCGCACTCGTCGACGCTGTAAGCCGGCTTTTTGTTCGCGGCATATTTCGAGAGCTGGTCTATGAATTGCAGGTCCTTGTCGTACCTGAGCTGGTTTGCCTGATACGTCTGCTCGGCGGCGCTGAGCGCGTCACGCAGCTCCTTGAGCGTGTCGCCTTTGCCGCCTTCGACGTAGCCGCCCGCGTCCTCAAGGGCGTAGGTGAGCTGTTGATACTCGTCCTTGGCGTTCTGAAGCTTTATCTTGGCCAGCTCGATATCCTCCACCGTCGTGCTGACAGCCTTGGCGTCCCTGTCCCTGATGGCCTCCTGCAGCTTTTCCTGAGCGCGAGTGACTTCGCTGTTGCCGCCGCCCATGTTGATGAGCTTCTGCTGGTAGTTGTACTGTGCGTCGTCCAGCTGGGTCTGGAGGTCCTTGAGCTCGCTGCCCTCGCCGGCGGCGAGGATGACCAGCACGTCGCCCACCTTGACGCTCTGACCGATGGTGACCGGCACGGACTGGACCTTCCGCGAGGTCGAGGTCTTGACCTCATAGGTCTCCTTTGCCGTGATGGTGCCCGTGCCGCGGATCTGGGTGGTGATGGCGCCGGACTGGACGTACTGCACCGCCGCCTCCGGCAGGGAGGCGTTCATGATCGTGTTGGAGAAAAAAGTCAGAACGAGCATGACCGCCAAAAATATGATGGCGACGTTCTTGACCCAGCCCCTGTTTTTGACTTTCTGCTCAGTCATCTTGCAATTTCCTCCGTCTTTCGTATAGCTTCATGGGCTCAACCCTTTACCGAGCCCTGGGTGGCGATGCCTTCGACCAGGTATTCCTCGCCGTGGAGGAACAGCAGCAGCGTCGGCACCATGTATATCGTGGCTATGGCGAAGGCCAGGCCGACCTCGCCGGTGTTTATCGTGGAGAGGTACACCGAAAGCGGCTGCTTCTCGGCGTCGGGCAGCAGGACTATGGGCTGCTCGACCATGTTCCAATAGTCGATAAACACGAGTATCGCGATGGAATACAGTGCCGCTCGGCACTGGGGCATGCAGACCCGGGAGAACACCTGCCACTCGCCCGCGCCGTCGATCTTGGCGGCCTCTATGAGCGAGTACGGTATCCTGCGCATGAACTTGGTGAGCAGGAACACCGAAAACGGCGCAAAGGCGCCCGGCAGGATTATGGCCCAGCGGGTGTTCAGGATGTGCAGCCAGTCCGACACCAGATAGTTCGGCACCAGCGTGACCTGATAGGGCATCAGCATGAGGATGACGTAGAAGAAGAATATCGCCGCCCTCACCTTGCCGCGCCATCGCGTGAAGCCGTAGGCCGCTATGGAGGCTATGGCCACCTGGAACACCACGATGGGCACGACCAGGATGACCGAGTTCCAGAACTTGAGCAGGTAGTCCGGGCTCTTCAAAAGCACGGTTATGTACTGGTCAAGCGAGACCTTGTCCGGGATGAACTTGAGGTTGACCTTCTCGGAGATGTAGGTCTTGCCGCCGGTGGAGGCGGCGTTCTGGAAGATGACGCCGTAGTTTGCGCTTATCTCCGACTGCGTCATGAAGGAGTTCGAGATGGTCAGCAGCGTGGGCAGCAGGAAGATGACCGCCATCACGGCGCAGACGACGAATATGACGCTGCGGGAGAAGTATTTCCTTTTCCTCATCCCTCCACGTCCTTTCCGAACCAGTCCTCAACCTTGAACAGGACGGCGATGATGACGACCATGGCAATGGCCATGACCACCGCGGCGGAGGACATCTTCTGAAAGTCCAGGGAGTTGAAGGTGTTGTTCATGAAGTGCTGAAGCATGTACAAACTGCTCACCGGATAGCCGCCCGTCATGAGATACACCTCTCGGAAGACCTTGAAGGAGCTGATGAGCGAGAGTATCGTCACGAAGAGCACCGTCGGCGAGAGGTAGCGCAGCTTGATCGCGAAGAACTTGTACGCCTCGCTCGCACCCTCGACGTCCGCGACCTCGAGCAGCTCCTTCGGGATGTTCGCCAGCGAGGACATGAAGAGGATCATGTTGTAGCCGAGGTTCTTCCAGAGGAAGAGCGTGAGTATGACGATCTGGCCGTAATCGGACTTTATCCAGTCTATCTTGGCGATGCCGAAGAGGGCCGTAAACTCGTTGATGACGCCGTTGTTGCTGAAGAGCACCTGCCAGATGAGCACGACGGAGGCCACGGGGACCATCATGGGGCTCAGGAAGAAGGTGCGGAACTGGCTCTTGAGCGGTATCCTCGCCTCCAGCAGCATGGCGAGCCCCAGCGAGAGGATGACCGCCAGCGGCACGGCGAGGGCCGAGAACGTGGCCGTATTCTTTGCCGCGTCCCGGAAGGCCGAGTTCTGAAAGAGCGCGATGAAGTTGTCCAGGAACACGAACTCCGGATTTATGGAGTTGCGTATCACGGAGTAGTACACCACGACGCAGAAGGGCAGGACGAAGAAGATGAGGACCCCAAGCACGCTCGGGCCTATGAAACAGAGGCTTAACGCCAGGTCTTTGAGCCTCCTGCTCCTGCGCTCCGCTGTCAGGCGCTCGCGCCTGCGTGCCAAGGATCTCATTCTCCTTCATCCCTCCCGGATCTTTTTCGTTTGCCGTCTTTCTGTATTATACTACTTAGGACAGCAAAGCTCAACCTTAAATATCACAATTTGTACGGTTTATTTCGACAAAATATACACTATCTTGTATCTATTTTGTTTCTTTAGTGTCATCTTTGCTCGTTGACGTAGATGGACACGCGGTTCTGGATGGTGGCGGCGACGTCCTGGGCGGTCTTTTCGCCGGAGAAGTAATAGGCCACTTCCTCGTTGATTATGTCGTTGATCTGGCTGGTGTTGTAGTCGCCGATCTCGGTGGTCTTGTTGACGAGGTCCTCAATGCTGTCGGCGATCTCCTGGGTGAACACTATCTCCTTCTGCTCTCCGCTGACCTGGTCGTAGGTGTAGTAGCTCTGGCCGACCATGTTCTTGAGGTTCTCCTCGAACAGCTCGCGGTTGGTGCAGAAGCCGTAGGTGTAGTTCTCCTGGTAGTCGCGGGTGAGCAGGGTGCGGACAAAGCTCCAAGCCGCGTCCTGATTCTTGCAGGTGGAGGAGATGGCGAGACCGGTACCGCTCATGTAGAACACAGCGCCGGAGCCCGGCACGTCGGGGAAGCCCTTCAGGCTCATGTCGCCGTTGAACATCTCGGAGTAATAGGTGTAGGAGTAGGGGTCGGAGAGGCTGATCGTGGTCAGCAGCTGGCGGCCTTCCTTGATGCGGTAGGCGTCGCTGTCCTCGTTGGTCCACTCGTGGTGCTCCCAGTCGAAGGTCTCGGGGAAGCGGTTGGCGAACTCCATGAGGGAGATGAACTCGTCGGAGTCGAAGCTGCATTCGCCGGTGGTCCAGTCCACGAAGCGGGTGAGGTTCATCATGCAGATGCTGGAGAACACGCTGTCGCGGGTGGTGCCGAGGCTGAAGAGCTCGCAGCCCTCCGGCATCTGGTCGAGCGCGGAATACATCTCGTCATAGGTCCAGCCGGGCTCGGTGCCGACGATGGAGGCCGGGCCGGCGATGGTGGTGATATAGAAGCTGCTGGAGATCTCATAGAGCTTGCCGTCCTGGCTGAGCGCGTTGAAGAAGGGCTCCACCACGCCTGTGCGGCCGCCCAGCTCCTCGTCAGCGTCGATGAAGGGCCAGAGGTCGGTAAGGAGGCCCTTGGCGCCGAAGGTCTCTACGGGCATGTTGTCGGTTATGAGGATGTCGGGCACAGCGCCGGAGCCTATCTCGGTGATGAGTTTGGTGTAGCCGGCGGAGTAGTCGTCCTCGGTGTTGAACTCGGAGTAGTCGCGGACTTCGATGCGGTAGTCGCTGCTCTTGCGGTTGAAGTCGAGGATCTGGTTCTTGATGTCATAGCCCAGGTAGACGCAGGCGAGGGAGAGGGTGGTCTTCTGCGGGACCTGGTCGTAGGGGGTCTTGGTGAGGGTGATGAAATAGGTCGTCACGCCGTCGCCGGTGTTGGAGTACTCGCTGGAGAGGCAGACGATGTTGCCGTCCTCGGTTATGTAGGGGGAGCTCACGCTGCTGGAGTTCACGTCGCAGTTTATCCAGGTGACCAGCTTCTCCTCGCTGCTGTCGGCCATCTTGTAGCCGTAGAAGCTCTCGCCCTTGTTGTAGCAGAAGTCGTAGCCGCCGCCGGAGGGCTGGGCGCTGTAAGCGTCGGTGGGCAGCTCGGCGACGGGCTCGCCCAGCTTCATCGTCGTGGTGTCCACCGGGCAGAGGTTGAAGGCGCTGTACTCGTCGGCATAGACCATGGCGGCGATGCTGCCGTCGGCGAGGGTCATGAGGTTTGCAACGCCGTTCTGCACGCTGGAGATGTCCACGGTCCCGGTCATGTTGCCCGAGGCGTCGAGGACGAAGAGCTCGCTGCCGCCGGCCATGAGTATGGAGTTGCCGGAACCGTCCATGGCAAAGGCGGAGACGTAGAAATAGTCCTCGCCGTCCGCAAGGCCGGAGAGCTCCACCTTGAGCTTCTCGGCGCCGGAGGCGTCAAAGACGCGGAGATAGTACTCCTCCTTGTACTCATAGTCTATCGGCTGGCCGTCGACGATGAGGTCGGAGTTGGTCGCAGCATCGCTCGCCGCAAAGGGTGCGGCGTCATCGGCGACGGCGTCATCGGCGGCGGCGTCCCCGCCGTTCCCGGAGTCCTCGCCGTAGACGGGGATGGAGTAGTAGACGCTCTCGATGACGGCGATGCCGCCGTCGGGCGTGGCACGCATGCTGTTTATCCAGAAGCTGCCGCCCACGGACTCCTCCGGGTACTCGGGAGCGGTGTAGCTTTCGAGACGGGTGAGGCCCGTGCCGTCGAGGTTTATGGTGAAGAGGGCGGGCTCGGTGGGGGTGTAGGTGTATTCCTCCATGACGGGGTTGCCCTCATCGTCGAGGATGGGGTTGCCGGTTTCGTCATAGCTCGGGTATTCCTCCACGACCGGTTCGCCCTTGGCCTCGCCCGCGATGTAGATGAGGCCGCCGGACTGGACGGTGCTGTTGACATAGCCTATGTCTTCGCCCAGCTCCGTGTAGGTCGGGACATAGGTGTATTCCGGCGTCTCGGTGTCGGTGGTGCCGCCGCCT
>CAUAHS010000078.1 GCA_958428885.1 uncultured Eubacteriales bacterium | reverse complement strand
GAGGGTTACAGCGGGGGCGTACTGCCGGAGGACGACCCCATCCAGCCATATGTGGATGCGGGCGAGGCGGTTCCGGAGTTCCGTGTGCAGCTTCGCAACGAGGGCACGCCCGAGGCGGAAACTGAGTTCGTGTTCCTGCGGCCCTGGACCGAGGTGCTCTCGGACTGGCTCAAGCCGGTCTGGCTCATCGGTTCGCTTGTGACGTTGGCGCTGCTGGCGTACTTAAACCTGAGCTTCTGGGCAAAGCTCCGCCGCACACGACGGCCAATCGGAGTCTCCGAGTGCGGGCTCACGGCCTATGAGACGAACGAGACAGCCTCGCCCTGCCTCTTCGGGCTGTTTCGGCCCGCCATCTATGTCCGTGCCGAGGACTCGGTCCAGCTGCGGCACGTCCTGACTCACGAGGACTGCCACTTCCGGCACTTCGACCACGTCTGGGCGCTGCTGAGGGCGGCATGTCTCGCCATTTACTGGTGGGACCCGCTGGTCTGGCTGGCCGCAGCGCTCTCCCGCACGGACTGCGAGCTCGCCTGCGACGAGGCGGCGCTCTCACGCCTCGGCGAATCCGAGCGCATCCCCTACGGCGAGACGCTCATCACCATGGCCGCCAAGCCGAGACCCGGCGAGCTCCTGCGAGCCAGCAGTCCCATAGGCTCCGGCAAGCGCGAGCTCAAGGCCCGCATCCTGGCCATCGCCCGCCGCGGCAAGCGCCTCGTCGTCCCCGCAGTCCTGGCCGTGTGCCTCTGCCTCTTCTGCGCCGCCTGCGCTTTCACAGGTGCGGAAGCCGTCACGGAGCCCGCTGCGGACAAGCCCGCCCCTTCCGACGGTATTGGCGACGTCAGCACTCTGCCCGTAGAGGCCGGCAAGGATGCACCCGCCTCGGTGAACGGAGACAAATACACCTTCCTGCTCGCGGGCATAGACGACTTTGGCGAGGCGGACGCCATCATGGTCGGGCTGCTCGACGGCACAAAGCGAGAGCTGAACGTGATCAGCATACCGCGCGACACGCTGGTGAACGTGTCGGGGGAAGCAAACCGGGTGCGCGAGCTCCATAACGAAGGCGGCGCCGAGGCCCTGACTGAAGCTGTTGCCGGGCTCCTCGGTTTTGCCCCTGACTGCTGCATAGCGGCCGGGACGGGCGCACTTGCCGAACTTATTGACGCCGTGGGCGGCGTAGAGTTCGATGTGCCCGTGGACATGCGCTACTCCGACCCCACAAGCGGTCTGCACATAGACCTCAAGGCCGGGCAGCAGCGCCTTGACGGAGAGCAGACTCTCGACGTGCTGCGCTATCGGGCGGGTTACGACTCCGGCGACTTCGGGCGCATGGAGACCCAGCAGGCGCTGCTGGAGGCCGTCGTCTCGCAGTTTCTGAGTCTCGGGAGCATACCGCACATTGCCGACGCCGCCGAGATACTCAGCGGCAGCATGACGACAGATCTGAGCGCGGAGGACGCGATCTCCCTGGCGGGGAAACTGCTGCTCTGCGAGGACGTGAACTTCGACACCATGCCGGTGCTGACCTCGGAGGGCGAAGCGGCCGTCATGGTGGATGTCCCCGCCTGGCTGGAACTCGTGAACGCGAGGCTGAACCCCGCGGACAGCCCGATAACGGAGGCGGACATGTACTCTCTGACCACCGTGGACGCCCGGGACTCGTGGTGAGCTCGGCACTCCCGGCAAACCCGCTCACGGGGGCGGAGCACGGGAAACGGCACAGGATGTGAACAAGGCATAAGGAGGCGCGGAATATGGCGGGCATAGTCGCGGGCTCAAGCTTGCTCATACTAATTGTTACGGCACTCAGGCGGCTCTTGCGCGGGAGGGTGAGCGCGAGGATAATATATGCGCTCTGGACTCTGGTGCTGCTGCGGCTGCTTGTGCCAGTCTCCTTTGAGCTAGGCCTGCCGAGCACGGAGACGGCCATGCGCACGGTGTATGAGCGCGCGGGAGGATATACTGCCGAAGAGCGCACGCCTGAAGTCCCGGCCATGCAGAGCCCGGACTTCGGCGGCGCTGCCCTGCCCGGCGTGGACGCTGCCCTGACTCCGTCCGCACCGGACACGAATTTGCCGGCGCAGGTTCAGATTCAGGCGCCCCAGGCGGAGCCGGCAACGCCCGAGACATCCGGGGCGGCTGAGCCGTTTCGGCTCTCGGAACTTGCAAGACCCGTCTGGCTAGCCGGTTCAGCGGCGGCGTTTTTGCTCTTCCTAGCTCAGAACCTGAGCTTTTACGCACGATTGCGCCGGACCAGACGGCCGGCAGGGCGGTCGGAGCAGGGCCTTTACGTATATGAGACCGTGGCAGTCGTCTCGCCCTGCCTCTTCGGGCTCTTCCGGCCGGCGGTCTATCTGAGACCGGAGGACTCGCCCCGGCGCAGGTATGTCCTCGCACACGAGGACTGCCATTTCCGGCACTTAGACCACATCTGGGCGCTGCTGAGGGCAGTGTGCCTTGTTATCTACTGGTGGGATCCGCTGGTGTGGCTGGCCGCCGTGCTCTCGCGCACGGACTGCGAGCTGGCATGCGACGAGGCGGCGCTCTCCCACCTTGGCGAGCCCGAGCGCAGGGCCTATGGTGAAACGCTCATCTCGCTTGCCTCGAGACCGGGACCGGCGGAGCTCCTGCGGGCTGGCAGCCCCATAGGTTCCGGCAAGCGTGAGCTAAAGACCCGAGTCCTGGCGATTGCCCGGGGACGGAAAAAGCTTGTCATCCCGGCGGTGCTGGCGGTGGTGCTCTGTGTGTTCTGCGCCGCCTGCGCCTTCTCCGGCGGGGAGACGGACGCTGACGGCACGGCGGAGGGCCGACTGACCGGCGGTACGGCTTTCTCGCGCGTCTATGAAACGCCGACCGACTGGAGTGAGTGCGGCGGCGTCCGGAACGACTTTGAGGGCGGCGGCGTCACACTAAACTGGTACGGCGGCGGAAGCGCGAGCTACACCTTCAGCGGCGAAGACGAGCGGCTCAGCGCGGGATATTTCCTTTCCGGCTCGGTGAACGCCATCGCCTTTGCCGACGCCGGCGGCGTCACGGTCCTCTCTGGCACGGGTACGGAGCCGGAGAACTGAGCCGAGAGCCGCGTTGAGCCGGATATTGAGGACGTGAACGGCTGCATCATGGGCTTCACGACCGAGCGGGACGGCTGGCTTCTCGTCAAAAACGGCCACGGGTTCGAGGTTTACACCACCTCCGACGGCGGAGCCGTATGGGCGCCGCTCTGTTCCGGCACGGGAGACGGTATCAGCGGTGCACTCTTCACCACAGGCGGCCTGGGGCTTCTGGGCTTTTACTCGGATACCGGCGGAGCACCGGAGTTGTGGCTCACGACTGACGGCGGCAGGAGCTGGTCGTATCCCGAACTACCGCCCGTGAGCGACCGTGTCAGCATTGTGCTGACTCCCAGGCTCACGGAGAACGGCATCGTGCTCGCCGTGCAGCACGGGCCTGCCCTCTCGCGGGACTATTACATCTCCGAGGACAACGGAGCGAGCTGGCGCGAGCTCCGGCCTGTGGAGCAGAATGACTTCACCGGCCTCACGTACAGCTTCGGCGGGTTCTGCGGCAGTTTTGCGTACAGTTTTCTGGTGGGCGAGGCTCTGGATGTTCTGGATTTAAGCGGTTGGGCTCCGTCGGAGGGCTCCCTCGAGGACGGAGACCGGCTCTCCCTGACGCTCACAGGCCCGGGAGCTCCGGCAAAGCTGGAGATAGACGCACGGGACCTGGCCTGGTGTACGGACTCGGGCGAGGTTTTCGCTCTGCCCGAGGGCAGTTATGAGGCCCTGCTGGGGCTGCTCACAAGTCCGGGCTCAGGCGATCTTGCGGCAGAGCCGGCGGAGGGGGTTCTCAACATTTTCGTTGCGCCCACCGAGGCGGGTGGTGAGCTGCGCTATTACGCCCCGGAGGCTCAGACGGAGCTTGCCGCGCTCTTCGAGGCTGCCATGGACGGAGCCGACACGGAGCTCTCCACAGAGCCCGGCGTGCAGCAGCTCGGGCTCGGCGTCCGGGACACCGAGGGCTATTATTGGCCCTTCCTCACCGACGGCGGCATGGAGACCACGATAAGCGCCTGGAACAGCATCCCGGCTGAGGCCGCCTTGCCATTGCGCAAGTACGTGGAGGCCGAGCTCTATGCCCTGGGACTCAGCCCGGCGGTGGAGCCGCGCGAGATAAGAGGCCTTGTCTCCGCCACGCTCCGGGGCTTCTACGGCGGCGACTTCACGGTCACGGACACGGACACGCTCGGGAAGATTGAGGCGCTGCTTGCCGACTCCGAGCCGGCATATCACGGCTCCTGCGGCTTTGACATGTACCTTGAGCTGGAGCTGGGGGACGGTCGGACACTGACGCTGGGCATGGCGGAGGACGGCTGCCCGGTCTGGCAGTCCCAGGGGCGGTACTACATGTATCCGGCGGAGTCGAATTCGGCGCTCTACTCCTGGTTCGCACCGGAGCTCATAGCGGAAATGACGGCGGCGGAGCTCCTGGACTCGCCACTGATCGCGTACCTCGACTGGACGAAGTACGACAGGGCCATGGGTACTGAAAAAATGGTGACTCTCATGCGCGAGCTGGGAGAGGCGGCAAGAGAGAGCGAAGAGGCCGCGGCAAAGTTCCTGGGAGCGCAGCTAGGGCTCGATGGGGCCTATTCCGAGGCTTATTCGGACGCGCTCTACGAGCTCTATCAGGCCGCACCGGGGCACCTGGCCCGTGCCTGGGAGGAGCTTGACGAGGACGGACGGTCAGATACGGTGCTGCGGCTGGCCTTTCGCATGGACAGGGACGAGACCGAAGTAGAAACTGAGCTCCGGCAGCTGGCCGCCGAGGGACGGCGGCTCTACTCGGCGGAGGGCTTCGGCGAAGACGCCCTTGCCCTGCTGCTGACGGAGGAGCAGTCGGACGGGACGCTGGACTTTTCGCTCTGGTTCTGTGAGGGCTGGGGAGAGACGGGCAATCCGAATGCCGAGGGCAGCCTGGGAGCCTATACTGTGAGCGGCACTGCGGCGGCGGACGGCAGTTTCACAGCCCGGCTCTGGGGCCAGGACCTGAGCGGCAGGCTGAGCCTGTCGAACAGCGGCGCACACCTTGAGTACCTGAGCCTTTCCGTGAGCGGGCACGACTTCACCGATGCCGCGAGGCCATACGTCTATACGAACGGACCGAGCGAGATCGTATATAACATATACCTGCCCGTGGATTTCCGGGAGCAGAGCCCGGACGAGTTCGAGGCGCTTTGGCGGAACATGCCCTATTTCTCCGGCGAGGAGGAGATGCCCATCCCTACCCGTGCCCGGCTCGACGAGATCTTCAGGGAACTGGGCCTGCCCACGGAGCGCTGGAACAGCGGTTTTGCATGGAGGCTGAGTTATCCGCAGACCGTACTGAGCGGGCGAGTCTCCGATAAATATCAGGTGGAGTTCTATCGGAGCACAGACCCGGAGAAGCTCCCGCGCGTGCGCGGGATAACGCTGGGCGACACGGCGGAGGAGGTCATCTCCCGTTTCCCGAACTGCTGCGGCAGCTTCGAGGCGCTGCTGGCTGCGGCGAAGGCGGATGAGGACGGCAGCGTGACCTTCTACGGCTGCGGACCTTTCTTCGGCGACTACGGCAGCCTGGCGCTCTCGGAGGAGGGCGGCTCGATTTCGCTCTACAGCGGTCTTGTCGGCATCATCTTTCACATGGACGGTGAGCTGCGTGTCGTGAGCATCGAGCGCAATGAGGCCGCCTGAGCGGTTCTATCCGCCGCGCGCCAAAGCCTGAAGTTATATAAAAGGAGGCGGCACCCCTGGGCGTACGGCCGCACGCCGAGTGCCGCGATTGACGCCCCCGTCCCTGGGTGCTATGATGTGGCAAAGGAGCTGATGATATGCTGGAATACAAATTTGACACGCAGCTGCTCATAGAGGGGGAGGGCCTTGACGAGGACGCCATACACGACTACATCATGGCCAACATCCCCGGTGACTGCCTGCTCGCCATCGGCGACGAGAACCTCATCAAGATCAATTTTCACACGAACACACCCTGGAAGGTCCTCGAATACTGCGCCTCCCTGGGCGAGATCCACGATATCGTGGTCGAAAACATGGAGCTGCAGACCGAGGGCCTGCACGGATAACAAAAAACAGCTGGTCAAACGACCGGCTGTTTCACTCTGTCGAAGAAGGCCTCGCAGAGTTTCGCGGCCGCAGCCGCGAAATAGATTAAATCATTTTCGGCGGCGGCGTGTACGTCGCCGAAAATACTTCTCGCGGAGCGGAGTGTCGAATTGTCCGCCTTCGGCGGACAACCGAGGCGCGGAGCGGAGTGCAAGCCCCTTTGTCGAAGAAGGCTCTGCCTTCTTCGACAAGCAAAACAGCCGGTCAAACGACCGGCTGTTTTGCTCTATAATATTGCCTTACTTCACGAGCTTGGCGACCTCGGCGGCGAGGTCGTCCTGGCGCTTCTCGATGCCCTCGCCCTTCTCGAAGCGGGTGTAGCAGTTCACCTTGATGGTGGTACCGAGCTTCTTGGCGACAGCGGCGACGTGATCCTCGACGGAGACCTTGTCGTCCTTGACGAACGGCTGCTGCATGAGGCAGATCTCCTTGTAGTACTTGGCAAGGCCGCCCATGACGATCTTCTCGATGATGGCGTCGGGCTTGGAGGCGTTCTTCGGGTCCTCCTTGGCCTGAGCCAGACGGACACGCTTCTCGTTCTCGATGAACTCTTCGCTGACCTCGCTCTTGTCCAGGAACTGCGGGTTCAGAGCCGCGACCTGCATGGCGAGATCCTTGCCCAGCTCCTCGACCTCGGCGTTCTTCTCAAAGCCGGAGCCGACCTCGAGGTTCATGAGGACGGCGATGCGGCCGCCCATGTGGACGTAGGCGATGCTGACGCCCTTGTCGTAGCGGGCGAAGCGACGGACCTTGATGTTCTCGCCGATGACGAGGACCTTGTCGTTCTGCTCCTCGAGCACGGTCTTGTCCGAGCCGGGGTACTTGCAGGCGAACAGGGCGTCCAGGTCGGCGGGGGCGTCCTTGGCGACGACCTTCGCAACGTTGTGGACATAGTCGACGAAGAGGTCGTTCTTGGCGACGAAGTCGCTCTCGGCGTTGACCTCAACTATGGAGCCGACACCGCAGTCGGGGCAGACCCAGGCGTAAGCCATGCCCTCGGCGGCTATGCGGCCGGCCTTCTTCTGCGCGGCGGCAAGACCCTTCTCACGGAGCCACTCTATGGCCTTGTCGATGTTGCCGTCGGACTCGGCGAGGGCCTTCTTGCAGTCCATCATGCCGACACCGGTCATCTCACGCAGGTTCTTTACGTCAGCTGCTGTGAATCCCATGTATTATCATCCTTCCGTAAAATTTGAAAAGGGGGTAATATATCAAGTGCCAGACCGGCCGATTACTCGGCGGCCTCGTCGCTCTCCTCGACCTTGGCGGCCTCCTCGGCGGCGTTGTCGGCGCCCTGACGGCCTTCCTGAACGGCGTTGGCCATGGTGGCGCTGATAAGCTTTATCGCGCGGATGGCGTCGTCGTTGGCGGGGATGACGTAGTCGACCTCATCGGGGTCGC
>CAUAHS010000077.1 GCA_958428885.1 uncultured Eubacteriales bacterium | reverse complement strand
GATACCCGTCATGGAGCGGTATATTGATTCCGCCGTGATGGGCAAACTGCACACCGTCACCATCATCCACGGCAAGGGCACGGGCGCACTGAGACAGGCGGTGCAGCAGGCGCTCAGGAAAAACAAGGCCGTCAAGAGCTTCCGCCTCGGCCGATACGGCGAGGGTGAGACGGGAGTAACCGTTGTTGAACTGAAATAAATACCCCGTTGCCTAACCGACCTTGTTGTAGTAAATAGACAAATCGGGGAAAATCAGTTGACGTTTTCCGTGAAATGTGGTATCTTTATATTGCATGATGCCTGATTATCACAGGCAGGGGTTGTGGAAGGAGTGGCTCTCAGTGATATCCAAAGAGGTAACAATAAACAATCAGGTCGGTCTTCACGCACGGCCAGCGACCTTCTTCATCCAGAAGGCTAACGAGTTCAAGAGCAGCATCTGGATTGAGAGGGATGAGCGTCGTGTGAATGCGAAAAGCCTTCTCGGCGTGCTCTCTCTCGGCATTGTGAAGGGCACTGCCGTCAACATCGTAGCCGATGGTGTGGATGAGAACGAGGCCATTGCCACGCTCTCTGAGCTTATCGACTCCGATTTTTCCGAGTGATCCGCGCGACAAAGTAACGGCGGGGGCGTGTTTGCTGCACGCCCCCGCTTTTGCAAGTTTGGTGATATGATGTCGAGAAACAGGGCGATCTTCGAGATGCTGCTGTGCGCCGCACTGTGGAGCATAGCGGGCATTTTTATTAAACTCATACCTTGGAACTCCGTGGTCATCGCGGGCGTGCGCAGCCTGATCGCGGGGTTGGTCATGTTCGTGTACATGCACGTGAGGGGCATACGCTATACGGCCGACAGGCGCAGCCTGCTCGGCGGCGGTGCGCTCTGCCTCACGCTGACCTTCTTTGTCGCGGCGAACAAGCTGACCACGGCGGCGAACTCCATCGTCCTGCAGTTCACCGCGCCGATATTCATCGTCGTGTTTTCGGCCCTGTTCTTCAAAAAGCGCTTTTCCCGCGCGGACATACTCGCCGTGGGGCTGACGATGGTGGGCATCTCGCTCTTTTTCTTCGACCAGCTCACGCCGGGGCACCTGCTGGGCAACTGCGTGGCGCTTGCCGCGGGCATGGCCTTCGGCTGCTACTACATGAGCCTCGACGGCGCCACGGAGAGCGAGCGCATGAGCGCCATACTCAACGCCCATGGCCTGACCTTCCTTGTCAGCATCCCGTTCATCGCCATGTACCCGCCGGAGCTCACGGCGGCGCCGGTGGCCTGCATACTCGTACTCGGCATAGTCCAGCTCGGCATACCATACGTGCTGCTTGGCCGGGCCTCGGGCTCCTGCCCGCCGCTGGCCTGCTCGCTGCTCGGTGCGCTCGAGCCGCTTTTGAACCCCGTGTGGGTGTTCCTCTTTGACGGCGAAGCCCCCGGAGTGTGGGCGCTAGTAGGAGGGGTCGTGGTCATTGCGACTATCACCGTCTGGTGCGTCCACGGCGACCTGCGTGAGAGGAAGGGCGCGGTATGAACCAGAAACTGCCCGAGCTCCGGGAAAAGGCCAACCGCCTCCCGCTGCTGCCCGGCGTCTATATAATGAAGGACGCGCGGGGCGAGGTCATCTACGTCGGCAAGGCCAAGGCGCTGAAAAACCGTGTCTCGAGCTATTTCCGCGGCGAGCACCTGCCCAAGGTCGCCGCCATGGTCGACAAAGTTGACGACTTCGACGTCATCGTCGTCACCAGCGAGTTCGAGGCGCTGGTGCTGGAGAATTCGCTCATAAAGCGGCACAAGCCGTACTACAATATACTTTTAAAGGACGACAAGGGCTATCCCTACATCCGTCTCGACACCCGCAGCGAATACCCGACCTTCTCGCTTGCGAACCGCTATGCCAAGGACGGAGCGCGCTATTTCGGCCCCTTCGGCGGGCGGGCGCAGTCGAGGGACATCATAGACACGGTCTGCAAGGCGCTGCTGCTGCCCACCTGCACGCGGAAGTTCCCGCGCGACATCGGCAAGCAGCGGCCCTGCCTCAACTACCACATGGGCGCCTGCGCCGGCTGGTGCATGGCCGGACACACGGCGGAGGAATATCACGCCGCCATGGAGCAGGCCGCCATGATCCTCGGCGGCAAGACCCGCCAGCTCACCGAGGAGCTGACGGAGAAGATGCTCGCCGCCTCGGAGGAGCTAAAGTTCGAGCTCGCAGCGTCCTATCGGGACCGCATCCGGGCCATCGAGGGCCTGGGCAACCGCCAGCGCGTCATCTCCGCCGTGTACGCGGACACGGACGCCGTGGGCTTTTACCGCGGGGCCAAGAGCTGCTTTTCGGTGCTCCACTTTGTCGGCGGCGACCTCGCAGCCAAGGACTTCGAGCTCATGGAGGAGCCGCTGGAGGACGACGGCGAGGCTGTCTCCGGCCTTGTGCGGCAATACTACTCCCAGCGCGGGGCGTGGCCGAAGTACATCCTCCTGCCAACGGAGGCGGAGGACGCCGAGGCGCTCTCGCAGCTCTTCACGGAGCTCTCGGGGCACAAGGTCTCGGTGGAGACCCCCAAGCGCGGCGACAGGCTGCGCCTGGTGGAGAGCGCCGTCACCAACGCGCGGGAGGAGTCCGAGCGCGCGGCGACGGGGGCGCAAAAGACGCTCAAGACGCTCGAGTGGCTGCAAAAGACGCTGGAGTTGCCCTCAATGCCGGAGCGCATCGAGGCCTTCGACGTCTCGAACCTCGGCTCGGAGGGCATAGTCGCGGCCATGACCGTGTTCGTGCGTGGCAGACCGCTCAAGCGGGACTACCGCAAGTTCAAGATGAAGGACGTCGCCGGCCCGGACGACTACGCCTCCATGCGTGAGGCCGTGGGACGCCGGTTCCAGCGGCTGATGGACGGTGACCTCAAGTTCTGCGAGGTGCCGGACCTGCTGCTGATAGACGGCGGCAGCGTCCACGCCGCCGCGGCGAGGGATACCCTGCGCTCCATGGGGCTGGAGCTGCCCGTGTTCGGCATGGTCAAGGACGACAAGCACCGCACCCGCGCGCTGACCACTCCGGAGGGGGAGGAGATAGGCATAAGCTCCAACCCCGCGGTGTTCGCGCTCATCGGCACGATACAGGAGGAGACTCACCGCTTCGCCATAGAGTATCAGCGCAGCCTGCGCACGGCGAAGCTGCACTCCGCGCTCGACGACATCAAGGGCGTGGGCGAAAAGCGCCGCACCGAGCTTTTGAAGCACTTCGGCACCGTGAAGGCAATCAAGTCCGCGAGCCTGGAGGAGCTCCAGGCGGCGGTGCCCAAAAACACGGCCCAGGCCGTCTATGAACACTATCACGCAAAGGATAAGGGGGAGTGACCCATGCGCGTCATCACCGGAACGGCCAGGGGCCGCAAGCTGCAGGAGCCCTCGGGCATGGACATCAGGCCGACGGCGGACGTCGTCAAGGAGGCCGTATTCAACATCATACAGTTCGACATCGAGGGTCGCCGCGTGCTGGACCTCTTTGCCGGCACGGGTCAGCTGGGCATCGAGGCGCTTTCGCGCGGGGCGGCCGAGTGCGTGTTCGTGGACGAGAGCCGCGATGCGCTCAAGATAGTGCGCGAGAACCTCTCCCGCTGCAAGCTGGAGGGGCGCGTCATGCAGTCCGACGGCCCTGGCTATCTGGAGCGCGGGGGCAAGTTCGACATCATCTTCCTCGACCCGCCCTATGACACGACTTTGCTTGACAAATGCCTCGAAATAGTCCAAAATGTTGACATATTGACCGATGGTGGTATAATCGTCTGCGAAAGCCGTCGGGAAAAGGTCCTTCCGGAGCTGAAAGCCCCGTTTGCCCGCATCATCGACCGCAACTACGGCAAGATAAAGATAACAGTCTACAAAAAGGAATCTTGAGCTATGAGCATAGCCATCTGCCCCGGCAGCTTCAACCCCATGACGCTCGGCCACCTGAACATCGTCCGCCGCACGTCGCACATCTTCGACCGGGTGATCGTCCTCATCATGGTGAACGCGAACAAGCGCTCGCCCATGTTCACGATAGAAGAGCGCGTCGATATGGCCCGGCGCGTGCTGGCGCACCTGCCCAACGTCACCGTCGAGACCTATGACGGGCTGCTGGCCGAGTACGCAAAGCAGTTCGACAAGGCCGTCATCGTAAAGGGCCTGCGCGCCAACACGGACTTTGAAAACGAATTCCAGATGGCGCAGATAAACAAGACCATCAACCCCAACCTGGAGACCATGTTCCTGACCTCGAGCGAGAAATACACCTTCCTCAGCTCCTCGGTCGTGCGCGAGCTTGCCAGCTATGGGGCGGATCTCTCGGAGTTTTTACCGCGCGAGATAATAGATGAAGTTTTGGCTAAGGCCAAGGTCGGAGGGGTTTGAAAATGGACAACGAGGTCATGGAGCTCATAGACGAGCTGTACTCCATGGTGTCCGAGGCATGGGGCGTGCCTCTGGGCAACGACAAGTGCATCGTGGAGCGGGACAAGGTCCTCAACATGATAGAGGACATCAAGGCCCAGCTGCCCGTGGAGCTCTCGGAGGCCAAGCGCCTCGTCTCCGCGCGTGACGAGTTCATCGGCAACGCCAAGAAGGAGGCGGAATCCATCCGCCGCACCGCGGAGGAAAAGGCCCGCGCCCTGGTGGACGAGCAGGAGATAGTCCGCATCGCCCGTGCCCGCAGCAGCGAGCTCATGGCCAACGCCGAGAGCAAGAGCAGGGAGCTCCGCCGCGTCGCCAGCGACTACGTTGACGACATCCTGCGCCGCAGTGAGGAGAGCCTCGCCTCCGCCCTGAACGAGGTACGCGGCTCCCGCAGCCAGTTCCGTGCCGCCGCCGGTACGCCGGACGCCCAGAGCGCTCCGCAGAAATAATTGGCAATTATTTCGTCATAACACAACATATTGACGTTTTGGCGCCCATCTTTACGGATGGGCGCCAAATTTTGTGCTTTTATGGCCGAAAGCACGCTTTGCCGCCACGTGTCGGGTGTTTTCCGCGCAAAAAATTATTGAAAAACCGCTTGCAATTTCATGGGGAGCTCAATATAATATAAGCACCTGTGTGGGGCAAAGTGGTGGATAGTGTGGGATTAGCCCACGAAAAATGGCATATTTTAGCGAAACATGCCTGCCTCTTTGCTAAATTCAAAGGAGGCGGCCGGGTTGACAGGCGAATACCAGCACACGCTCGATTCCAAGGGCCGTCTTTTCATACCCGCCAAGCTGCGGGACGAGCTGGGCGACACGTTCTATCTCACCGTCTCGGACGAGCGCTGCCTGAGGGCGTACAGTGCGGAGAGCTGGCAGAGTTTTGTGGACCGCGTGCGGGCAATGCCGTATGTGGACCGCAAAAAGATGCGCCCGTTTTTCGCCTGCGCCGCAAAGTGCGAGCTGGATGCTCAGGGCAGGGCACTTCTGCCCCAGCAGCTCAGGGATTTTGCAGGCCTTGTCAAGAACGTCGCCGTCGTCGGCTGCGACGACCACGCGGAACTCTGGGACAGTGAAGCCTGGGCGCCGGTGCACGAGGGCGAGACCACGCCGGAGTACATCGCCGCAATGATGAAGGAGCTAAATTTCTGATGAGCGGACACATACCGGTGCTCCTTGAAGAGTGCATAAAATATCTGAACATAAAGCCTGACGGGATATATGTGGACGGCACGCTGGGCATGGGCGGACATTCCGAGGCCATCTTGCAGCGGCTGACGACCGGCCGGCTCATCTCCATCGACCGGGACACCTACGCCATAGAGCGCGCCACGGAGCGCCTTGCGCCGTATGCCGACCGGCTCACAATAGTCCACGGCAACTTCCGCGACCTGCCCGCGATACTAGATGAGCAGGGCGTGGACCTGGTGGACGGAATGCTCTTTGACCTTGGCGTGTCCTCTCCGCAGCTGGACGAGGGCGGCCGGGGCTTTTCGTATATGGTGGATGCGCCGCTGGATATGCGCATGGACAAGTCCGACAACATCGACGCCTGGTTCATCGTGAACCGTTGGCCTGAGGACAAGATCTGCCGCATCCTGCGCGACTACGGCGAGGAGCGCCATGCCGCCCGCATCGCCCGCGCCATAGCGAAGCGGCGCCAGGAGCAGGAGATAAAGACAACTCTGGAGCTGGTGGACATCATCAAGTCCGCCATGCCCGCCGCCGCATTGCGCGAAAAGCAGCACCCGGCAAAGCGGAGCTTCCAGGCCATACGCATCGCAGTCAACGACGAGCTGGGTGCCGTCGCTTCGCTGATGGAGACGGCGCCGGACCGGCTCAAGGTCGGCGGCCGCATCGCGGTCATCAGTTTCCACTCGCTCGAGGACAGGATAGTCAAGAGCGCCATACAGTCGCGCGAGAACGGCTGCACCTGCCCGCGCGAGGCGCCCGTGTGTACCTGCGGCTTTGTACAGACGCTCAAGAGCGTGACGCGCAAGCCCATAACCGCGGGCGGGGAGGAGCTGGAGCTCAACCCCCGCTCCCGCAGCGCCAAACTGCGTGTGGCGGAGCGCGTATAGGAGGTAGGAGATGTCCAACAGGACTTCGGCCTTCCCCGCCGAGACGGAGAAGGCGTACGAATACAGCGGAACACAGGCAAGACCTCGTCCCAGCCTGCCCAGGCGCCGCTCAAGGCGCTGGGTGGCGCCGTTTCTGTGCGTGTTCGGCTTTGCGGCGGCTGCGGCGCTCTCGGTCTGCGCCCTGCTGGCCCGCGCGGACCTCACCGTACTGCGCGACGAGTGCGAACAGCTCGAGGCGCAGATAGAGGAACTTGCAAACGAGCACGACCACCTCGTCATAGACTTCGAGACGCAATATAACATCAGCCGCCTTGCGGCCTGGGCGGAGGAGACCCCCGGACTCGTCCGCATACAGCCCGAGACCCCGGCAAGCGCCGAGGCCGACCGCGCCGAGATAGTCCCCACGGAGGACGAAACCGGCAGCTGGGCTAAAATAACTGACGCCATCTCTTCAATTTCGGAATATTTTGCGCCGCCTGCGGAGTAAGATGATATCGCGGCACGGACGTGTACAGCGCCGCCGCGATATCACCATACCTGGAGGTGGGGCGCATGCCTCGAGGCGAGAACGGCCGCACGCCCGGCGGCGGGCCGAACCGAATGATGCTCCGCCGCACACTGTTTTTGCTATCGGTGTGCGGCATAGCTGCTTTTTTGGTGCTCGGAGCCAGGCTGTACCAGATACAGATAGTGCAGCACGACGAGTACGAGGCGGCGGCGATCGCCCAGCAGGTGCGTGAGACCACGGTCAGCGCCGCGCGCGGCACCATTTATGACCGCAACGGCGTGGTCCTCGCCATGAGCGCGGGTGTGGACACCGTGTACATAAGCCCCGCCGAGATAGAGCGCTACGACGAGGACAAGGAGGCCATCGCGCGAGGCCTCTCCGAGATACTCGGCGTGGACTACGAGACCATCCTCAAAAAGGCGGGGAACACGAACTCCTGGTACGAGGTCGTGGCCCGCAAGGTGGAGGAGGACCTGGCCGAGCAGGTGCGGCAGTTCAAGTCCGACGGCGGCTACGTCGGCATCAAGATCGAGTCCGACACCAAGCGCTATTACCCCAACGGCAGCCTCGCCGCGCACGTCATCGGCTTCGTGGGGCTGGACAACACCGGCCTTGGTGGTATAGAATCCCGCTATGACAGCGTGCTTTCGGGCGAGAGCGGCTACGTCATGCGCTCTAC
>CAUAHS010000076.1 GCA_958428885.1 uncultured Eubacteriales bacterium | reverse complement strand
GTGATGTTGTCCCGGATGGAGGCGTTGAATAAAAAGACGTCCTGCTCGATGACGGAGACGAGGTCGTAGAGCGATTCGCTTTTTATCTCCCGCAGCTCGCACCCTCCGAGGCGTATCTCGCCGGAATAGTCGGCGTGCGAGGCCATCAGCAGGCGCAGCAGGGTGGACTTGCCGCTGCCGGAGGCGCCGACCACGGCGCAGCACTCGCCGGGGCGGAAGCTCGCCGTGATATCGTGCAGCACCTCGCAGCCCGGCTCGTAGCCGAAGGAGACGTGCCGGAGCTCTATGCCCTGCCCGAGCCTGGCCGGGAGAGCGCCCCCGCTGCGGACGCCGCCGGAGAGCGCGGCGGAGAGCTTGTCGGTGAGCGCGAGGCCCGCCTTCATCGCGGCGAGCTGTTCCGGGAACTCGCTGATGGGCGTTATGACGTATGCCGTGAGCGTTATGAAGACTATCAGCACGCCCGGCGTGATGCCGCGTCCTGAGAGCGCCAGCCAGGCGCCCACGAAAAAGACGCCGAGCTGGGCCGTGACGCCAGCAAGGGAGCCGAGCGCGCCGATGAGGGTCACGAGCCGCCGCTTACGGCACTTGGCCTGCTCCACCCCGGCGTTCCCGCGGGCGAAGAGCGCCGCCATCGCCGCCTCGGCCTTGAAGCTCTTGATGACCGAAAAGCCGCCGAGGCTGTCCCGGAGCGAGGCCGTGAGAGCGCCGTTGAGGTCCGAGACGGTGCGCTCCGCCCGCTCCACCCGGTCCCCTGCGGCTAGGGAGGCCGCAATGGGCAGCGCGAAAAAGGCGCAGGATATGACCGTCAGCAGCGGGCTGTACGCGAGCATCATCACGAGCGCCCCCAGGGCGAGGACGGCGTTGGAGGCCAGGGAAAAGAGCCCCTCGAGACAGCCGCGCTCCACGCTTGCCGCGTCGTTTGAAAAGGCGGAGAGGTACACGGCGCCGTCCTCGCCGGAAAAGGCCGCAATGCTCTTTTGCGTCAGGAGCTCGAAGGCGCGGTCCTTGTACTGCCGCATCGCCCGCTCCAGAAAGCGCGGCTTGGCATAGTATTCAAGCGCCTTTACGGCGGCGATGAGCAAGAATATGAGGCCGATGTCGAGCGCCAGCTCCCCAAGACCGGGTGCGCCGGGGACGCCGGAGACGGCGTCGATCATCTGCTGCAGGACGCGGGCTATGAGCAGGTTCAGCCCGGCGGTGAGCAGCGAGGCGCCCAGGGCCAGGGCAAAGTTAAGCCGGTTCCCCCGGAAAAACTGCGCTCGGAGAGGAGCAAATTCAGGTTTCACGGCGCACCTTCTCCCAGAGCGCGGAGAGCGCGGCGTCCTCCAGCTCCGAGATGAATTTCTCAACGCCGGAGAGCGCAGTCTCGCCCAGGTCGTCCACCGAGGAGGCCAGGGTGCCGGGGGCGACAAAGCGCAGCCGCGTCACGTCGCAGCTCGGCGCAGCGTCAAAGCGCAGCGCTATGTCCCGCGCGCGGCGGAGGCTATCCCCGGCGCCTTCCGCATTCCCAAGCCGCAGCAGGGCCTCTGCCCTGACGGCCAGCAGCGCGGCTTCACCCTTATTGAGGAAATTCGGCTCCCCAGGCTTTGCAAGGCCGGGGTAAAAGGCCAGCGCCCAGTCCAGCAGCGCGAGCGCACCCTCGTAGTCCCCGCGCTTGAAATAGACGTTGACATAGCCCGTGACCACCTGCATGTGCGTCACGGCTAGGTCGAGCAGCGCCCTGGTGAGATGCTGCTCCGCAGCGTCCGGGTCGTCCGCGTCGGCGGCAAGCGTCTTGCCGATGAGCGCGTCGTTCAATTGGCAGGGGTTGTGTGCCTTCAGGAGTTCTATGCCCTTTTCCGGCTCGCCGAGCGAGATGTGGACGCCTGCCATAGCGCGGTAGAGCGTCGTCTCGCTGATGTCCGGGTCCTGGTTCTGCGCGATGAGGCGGCAGGCGCGGCGGTAGAGCTCCAGAGCGCGCCGTTGCAGCCCGGCGTCACCCGAGCTGATGCCGCGCACGTCGTAGTTCTCCGCGGCGTAATAGGCGACCTCAAAGCAGTTCGGCCAGCGGCGGAGCGCCGCCTCCGCCTCCTCGAGCGCGTCGTTCTCCAGGTCGTGGGTGCGGGCCTTGAGCCGGGACACGGTCTCCGACTGCCCGCCGCAGAGCTCAAAGCCCGTCAGCGCGTCGATGGAGACGTCGAAGAGCTCCGCCATGTCCGCGATGAGGCCCAGCTCAGGCGTCGCCGCACCGCGCTCCCACTTGGAGACCGCCGCAAAGCTCACGCCCAGCGCCTCCGCCAGCCGCTCCTGCGTCATCCCGGCCGCACGTCGCAGCGCGCCTATGTTCTCAGAAAGTGAAAGTCTCATTTCGCACCTCCGTTGTGCGCTTATTCTATCATCGTGCGCCGAAAATAACAGACCCCGGCGGTACAGTTTGTACAAAAGTTTTTGAACCGGCGGTTCAATTGCCGAAACGTGAAAGATTTTGCCCCTCTCGCGGGTATTACTGGTGAAAAGCTTTTCAAGGGAGCGGCCTATGTTGACGGACGAACGCTTTGAAGCCCTCGCGGCAAAGTACATAGACACGGTCTACGCCGTGGCGTTCAGCGCCCTGAAAAACCGCGCCGACGCCGAGGACGTCACGCAGGACGTGCTCATAAAGCTCTACCGGACGGAGCGGGACTTCGAGTCCGAGGAGCACGTGAAGCGCTGGCTGATCCGGGTCACGGTGAACCAGTGCCGAAAGGTTTTTCGAGCGCCCTGGCGGCGGACGGAGCCGCTGGAGGACTATGCGGACAGGCTAGGTTTCGAGCAGCCGGAGGACCGCGGGCTCTTCCTCGCGGTCATGGAGCTGGAGCGGAAATACCGCCTGCCCGTGCTGCTGTACTACTACGAGGGCTGCTCGACGGCGGAGATCGCCTCGATGCTGGACATGCCGCCGAACACCGTGAGCACTCGCCTGGCCCGGGCCAGAGCGCAGCTGCGCAGGAAATTGACGGAGGTGGAATGACGTGACTGAGCACGACGAGTTGGCGGAAAGGGCCCGGTTTCGCAGGACCTTTTCACATCTGCACGCCTCCTGCGGCGCTTTGACGGAGGTATTTGAAATGACGACACGGAAAAGACGGAAAACGGCCGCCCGTACCGCACGGAGGGTGCTGCTCATAGCGCTTGCAGCGGCGCTCATCATGGTCCTTGCGGTTGCGGCCTACGCTGCGGACCTCTTCGGTATCCGCGCTCTGCTCGTGCCGGGGACGGACAGGGTCTCCCTGACCCAGTTCCAGGACATACCGGAGGGGCTCCCGCCCGAGACATACGAAAAGGCGGCCAACTTCCGCGAGGCCTGGGCGGAGTGGACGGCCTGGAGGGATGAGTATGTCGAGAAGAACGACCCAAAGGGCAGCATCGGCTGCGGATATGACCTGGGCTACGGCGTGCGCGACGAGGCCATGGGCAAAAAGCTCGAGCAGATAGCGGCCGAGCACGGCTTGAGCCTCCTGGGCAGCGTCAGGGCGGGCTATGTCAGCGTGGCCTGGAGCTCGGACACGACGGGCATCACAGGCGAGGGCTTTTACACCAACGAGGAGCTGGCGGAACTGACGGCGAGCTTTGCCGGCTCGGGGAACATCTTCGCCGAGACGCCCGCGGGCTTCGACAAGGTCTACTGGTTCCCGGAGGGCAACTTTGGCGTGAGCTGGTATTACGCCCTGCCCGGAGGCGAGTGGATATCCTGCTACTGCTGCAGCTCCCGCTACGACGTGCTGACAAACGGCAGCGAGGTGGGCACGGCGGATGTGGACACCGCAGCCTTCACCGCCCGCAGCCATACTGCGCCCGACGGCACGGAACTCACCATACTCTCAAACGGCAGGGAGGCCTACATCTACGCCTGGCTCGAGAACTCCTTCTTTGCCGAGCATGTGAACGGCGAGCTCAGTGACGTCGAGCTCACGGACGAGACGCTGAACGCCATAGCCGACACGCTCATATACAGCCGCATAGGCAAATGAGACGCAAAAAACTCCCCGCCGGGAGGGCGGGGAGTTTTCTTTTTGCGTTCAGCCGGTCACGGAGGCGCCGGTGGTGCCCGTGCCGGGGTCGGTGCCGGTCGTGCCCGAGGGATCGGTCCCGGTCGAGCCGGTGTCCGTTGTTCCGGAGCCCGTGCCCTCAGCGCCGGAGGCGTCGGTGCCGGTCGAGCCGCTGTCGGTCGAGCCGCTGTCGGTCGAGCCGCTGTCGGTCGAGCCGGTGCTCGTGCTCGTGCTGGTGCTCGTCTTCGGGGTGTTGTCGTAGAAGGAGTCCGCCCCGCCGGCGATGTAGCCGGTGGTGGAGTAGAAGCCCGAGGTGTAGGAGTGGACGAGGATGTTCACGTTCGACTCGGTGACGTCCTTGTCGTAGGGGTTGAGATAGTCGTTGACCATCTGCAGCCACTCCTGGATGTTGATGGAGACGTAGGAGAGGCCCTTCACGCTGTCGCCGTAGTTGCCGGGCAGGGTGTAGAAGTGGATGTCCTCGCTCTTGCACTGCAGGAACTGCCGAGCGAAGAAGGCGATGTTCTCGGCGGAGAGGTTGGTGTCCACGTTGTTGACGAAGATGTCGATGAAGGTGGGCAGGTTCGGGATGTTGCCGAGGGTGAGCATCTGGCTGGCGACGGACTTGAGGAAGTCCTGCTGCGTGCCTATGCGGCCTATGTCGGCGGTGGCGTAGCCGGAGCGGAAGCGCACGACTTTGAGCGCCTCCTCGCCGTCGAGGTGCTGCTCACCGGCGGGGATGCTTATATAGAGGTCCTGCGTCGGGTCATAGTAGTTCATGTCCACGGGCACGTTGTAGTCAACGCCGCCGATGGCGTCCACGAGCTGGACAAAGGCGTTGAGGTCCACGACAGCGTAGCAGTCGATCTGAAAGCCGAGGATGTCCTTGAGGCCGTCCATGAGCCGGTCGATGCCGTTGCCGCCGCTGTTGATGCCCGCGGCGTAGAGCGTGTTGACCTTCTTGACCGACCAGGAGACGTTGACCATCGTGTCGCGCGGGATGCTGACGACGTTGATCTCATGCGTCTTGGTGTCCATGCGGCCGATCATCATGGTGTCCGTGTTGTAGCCGACCTTGTCGAGACCGACGACGAGGAAGGTATACATGTTCTCGTTGAGCGAGGCGGGCGCACCGGCGTCGGGGTCCTCGGTGGGCTGCACGCTGGGCGAGACGCCGACGTCGCCGTCGGGGGAGACGCTGGGCGCCGTCGGGTCCACCAGGCCGCCGCCCTGCCTCTCGGGAGGTTTCTCCCATATCATATACGCCGCCACGGCACCGAACACCAGCACCAGTATGACGCAGATAACGATTGCGGCCTTGGAACCGCGCTTTGCAGCCCTGCGCCCCTTTTCACCGGCAGCCTCGCGGCTGCGGTCTTTCTCTCTGTTCACTATGATAAGCACCCCTTTTGTTTTCTTCAGGTGTATTGACTATAGTCGGACATATTTTGTTCCGGCAGAGCGCATGATAACACAAAAAAACCGCACAGTCCAGCCGTACTTTGTTAACAATTATCGCCGCGCCTTGACAGTTCGCGCGCGGGGTGCTTTAATGTAGCCGATGTGAAACTAAAGTTACTATTACTGGGAGACGAGAGCATGGACGAGGAAAAGAAGGCACCGGCAAAGGAAAAGCCCGCAAAACAGCCGAAGGCCAAGCCGGCAAAGGCCAAGGAAGCCGCACCGCGGCGGCGTGAGCGGCCTATAGACGCCAAGGACGTGTTCGTCCCCGGCACCGAGAGCGGAGAGGCCGGGATGAACGACATCTTCCGCATGCGCCTGGCGTACCTGATGAACGGGAACAACAGCCAGGGCAAGGCCGTGAATATACAGGAGCTGGCCGACGCCGTGGGCGTCTCACGCCCGGCGATAAGGAAATATCTCAAGCCCAAGGGCGGAGCCGCCACGACGCCCTCGGCGGCGACGGTCTGCGCCATAGCGCGCTATTTCGGCACGACGCCGGACTTCCTGCTCGGCTTCGACACGCCGGACACGGAGGCGGGACGCCGCGCGCTCGAGAGCGACTACTACAACGCTCTCGGCCTCAACCAGCGGACGATAGACCGCCTGCACAGCCTGAGGGAAAAACGCGCGGACGAGCGCTTGAGCGAGCGCGCTGCGGCGCTGATGGCCATGCTGGACCGCCTCATCTGCGACTTCGCCGAGGACGCCGAGACACTGCTGAACATCAAGTGACCCCCAAAGCGCAAAAAAGGCCCTCCCCCGGGAACTTTCCCAGAGGAGGGCCGTCCTGTCTTACTGGGCCGGGGGAGTGTAGCCGAGCTTCAGGCCGGGGATGCGGGCCTTGAGCAGAGCCTGGGCGTCGTCCACATAGCTCTCGGTCTCGGTGTACACCGCCGCGAGCTCCTGCCCCTCGTGGCAGAGCACGAGCCGGAAGGTGTTCAGGTCCATCGTGCCGCAGCAGCAGTGTGTGGCGCAGGCCACGACCCGCGTGAAGGCGTGGTCTATCTGGTCAAAGGGGATGCAGTAGCGCTTCAGGCCGCCGTCGCGGTAAAAGAGCGCCCGCTGCCCGACCCGGAAGGGCCCGGCCTTGTCCGCCGCGAGATAGTCCTCCGCCAGCGCCGGGTCGCTTATCCGCTCGCCCCCGGGGGTGTACAGCCTTATATTCTTCGCTTCCGCCATGTCGCTTCCTCCTAAACAATAATGATTCCTATTACTGATTTGACTATAACACAGCTTTTGGGAGTTTGCAAGAGGGAAGTTGTATTTTCTTTAAAAAGTGTTATACTGGCGAGGTCCGGAGCGCGCTCCGGCGGTCTTTTGGAGGTAACAGGTCTTGAAGAAGCTCATCTCGGCGTTTTTTGACAAGAGGTTTTTGAAGTTCTGCCTGGTCGGCGCGGCGAACACGCTGGTCGGCGCAGGGGTCATGTTTTTGCTGTACAATGTCGCGTACTGCTCATACACGTTCTCGTCCGCGATGAACTACGTCGTGGGCAGCGTGCTGAGCTATTTCCTCAACAAGCACTTCACCTTTGAGGTGAGGGAGTATAGCGCCAACCAGGTGCTGCGCTTTATCGTGAACATCGCGGTGTGCTACGCCGTGGCCTACGGGCTGGCCAAGCCCTTTGCGGTCTGGCTGCTCTCGGACGCCTCGGTGAAGGTGCAGGACAACGTGGCGATGCTGGTGGGCATGGTGGTGTTCACGGGATTGAACTACATCGGCCAGCGTTTCTTCGCCTTTGCGAAAAAAAGCCCGGAAAATGGGGACAAGCCCCTTGACAAAACTGACAAAAGCTGATAAATTACTATGGCGCTCCAAAGACAGCAGGCTGCGATGAGCGGAAGACCTGCCGAGGACGGCCATCAGCTTTATCATGCGTGATAGCTTTCTGCCTCCGTGTTCTTTGACGCGGGGGTTTTATTTTTGGGCGCGACGATACTTCCGGAGGTGAAGAAGGAAAAATGCCGAATGCAAGAGTTCTCAGCGAGAAGCAGGCGATAGTCGAGGAACTGACCCGCCGTCTCAGCTCTGCGAGCGCGGGTGTGTTCGTGGACTACAGGGGCATCACGGTCGCCGAGGATACGCAGCTTCGCCGTGAGCTGGCGCAGAACGCCGTGCAGTACAGCGTCGTGAAGAACACCCTGACGAAGTTTGCCGTCGACAAGGTCGGTCTGGAGGGGATAGACCCCGTCCTGAACGGCACCACGTCCATGGCCACCAGCGAGGGTGATCCGATCGCGCCCATCCGCATCATCAGCGAGTACTCCAAGAAGATGGGCGACAGGTTCAACATCAAGGCCGCCTTC
>CAUAHS010000075.1 GCA_958428885.1 uncultured Eubacteriales bacterium | reverse complement strand
CCCGGAGCCGCCGCGTTTTTTTTATTTCTTCATCAGTCCCGCGCCGCTGTGCCAGGCCTGACCGACCTTTTCGCCCACGGCGTAATAGCCGCTGCGCATCTGGTCAAAGGTGAAGGCGCCGAGCTTGCCGGCGTCGATCTTGCCGTTTTCGTCGAGCACGCGCTCGTCGGCGAGGACGTTCACGATCCTGCCGAGGACACGCAGACCGTAGGGCTGATTCTGCATCTCCACCACCTCGCACTCGAGGGTGAGGGGATACTCGGTGATGACGGGGGCGTCGACCCGCTCGCTTTTGACGGCGTGCAGGCCGCTGCGGGCGAACTTGTCGGCCGTCTTGTTGGCAGTGGCGATGCCGAGGAAGTCGGACTGCTCCAGTGCCTCAACGCCGGGCACCGCCAGCGTGAAGGCCCGCCTAGCCTCGAGGTTCACAACGGTCTTGTGCTCGGACTCCAGGTTGAGCGCGACCATGTCCTCGGCGCAGATGCCGCCCCAGGCCATCATCATGACGTCCACGCTGCCGTCCTCATTGTAGGTGCCTATCATGTAGGTTGGCATGGGGAAGAGATAGGGTTTGACTCCAAAGTTTTTCATAGTTCATGTCGCTCCTTTTGCGCTTGATTGACTTTGGGCTTGAATGATACTATAATCATAACCCGAATTGCAGATATCGCAAGTACGCACATTCAAGTGCGATACTTACAGCAAGGTAATATACTACACCAAAGGAGAGCAACATGGAGAAAAACTGCATACAGGACGCAAAGCTCGAGGAGACGGGCTTCAGCTATACGATGTCGCTGATACAGGGGAAGTACAAGATGTTCATCCTCTACGCGCTGATGGATTTCGGCGTGGTGCGCTTCAACGAGCTCAAGAAGTATATCAGGACCATCTCCTACAAGACGCTGAGCGCCACGCTCAAGGAGCTGGAGGCCGACGGCCTGGTCCACCGCGAGGAGTATCCGCAGATACCCCCGAAAGTGGAGTACAACCTCACCGACCGAGGCCGTTCCCTCATCCCCATCCTCGACCAGATGTGCACCTGGGGCGATGAGAACCGGGTGTGAATATTAAAAGCCCGCGGAGGTCTACCTCCGCGGGCCTTTTGTACCCGGAGCGCTCACTCGCCCCGGCGCATGAGGATGCCGAAATACACCGCGCCAAAGAGCGCCGCAAACGCGGCGGCAAGGCAGGGGAAGTAGATGTCCTCCGGCAGCCGGGCGATGGCGGGGTGGCTGAACACGCACAGCGCGGCAAAGCCTGCAAAGACCAGCACGCAGATGAGCAGGCGGAGAGGCGTCCGGCTCTCGGCAAACTCTAGCTCAGCATCCCAGCGGCGCCGGAGCTCCAGCTGACGCAGCAGCTCGTCCTCGTCCTCATAGCCCTTGACGAGGAAGTATGTGCGGGTGAAGACCCGCCCGCCCCGGCGGCGCACCCGGCACTTTATTACATAGTGGCTGCGGTTTTCCCTGAGCCGCTCGACCTTGAGCAGCTCGTCGGCGGACGAGGGCAGACTGCGCCCGTCGGCGATGCCGCGCAGGAGCTCCTGTACCTCAGCCGCCCCTGCGGCGAAGCCCACAGCCCCGTGCCCGAAGCGGACCGCGCCTCTGGCGTCGAGAGCATAGAGCCGGTCATCCGCCGTGAGAAAAAAGACCGTGGCGTCCTGCAGGCTGCGCCGCCCCAGCAGCACGGCCAGCGCCGCAGCCAGCGCCGTCACGCCGAAGCACAGCGCAGCGGCAAAGAGCTCTCTCGCCAGGCCGAACCGAAAGGACAGCCAGACCCCGCCGACGATGAGCAGCAGCATGAGCAGGGCAATCCCAAGAACGCCGCCGACCGTACGCCGCGCGAACCGGCTGCCCCGGCCCGTGTCCGGCGACATCCATATCTTTTTGAGCTCCATCCGCGACCCACCCTTTCCCATCTGAGAAGAGTATATTGCATCATCGCCGCCAATGCAATGCGCAGTTTGCACTCCCGCCGCCGGGCGAAAGATTTCTGCTGAGGATGCGCAAATTATGCACCATATTTAATTGACATACGCCCGCATGAGGTTATAATTGTATTATTATGAAAAAACTGTGTGTTGGGTGATGCGCGTGGGTCTGGAACTTACTCTGCTCTCGGAGAACGAATACGAGCGGCTCAGCTCTGGTGAAATGTCGCCGGCGATGGCGGCTAGGTATTTGCAGGAGGGTGAGTTCCGGCTCCGGGGCTTTGACGAGGTGCTCCGAGGACTGTATCCGGGCGGAGACCTCCAGCCCAGACTGACGGCGGCGCTGCTTGCAGCGGAGCCAGGGGCCAACCCGGAGAGCGTTGGCCGCACGGTCAGGAACTGGATAGGCGGCCATTCAAAGCCCACAAAACGAGAGGACGTGTTCCGCATCGCCTTTGCACTGGGCTTCTCCGAGGCGCAGACCAACCGCCTGCTCGGCGTCTGCACCGATTACGGCATCCACTACCGCAACGGGCGGGACGTTGTCTATGCCTGGTTCCTGCGCACGGGCGGGAATTACGCCGCAGCGCGGGACTTCTTTGCCTCCCTGCCTGAGATGCCGAGACTGGATGAGCTGCCTGAAAGCGGCGCCTCGCATATAACGCGAGAGCTCCAGAGCGCTTTTCTGCAGGTGCACTCCACGGTTGAACTGCGTGAGTGTTACATAGCAAACCTTGAGAACTTCGGCGCGCTCCATATGCGGGCGTACGCCTATTTCAGCCGCTATCTCGACCGCCTCATCCACCCCGTTCCGGCCTGGACCGGCCTGGAAGAGCCGGACTACTCCATGGAGGCCATCATGGAGCTCTATTTCTCCATGAGCATGCCCTCGAGCCGGAGCAAGTGCGGCTGGAGCGTGGTGCAGCGTCTCATAAAATACAACTGGCCGAACACCACCGCGCTCAAGAACATCCGCAACCGCAGAGCCGATGTTCCGCGCAAGCTGTTGCTGCTGCTATATGTCATCACTGAGAACGTCGTGGACGGGGAGTACCGAGAGACGGACGAGGACTATCTCACGCCTCGGGAGCGCCTGGACGACCACTGGTTCGCCCTCAACGCCATCCTCACCGACTGCGGCATGCCGCCGCTAGACCCGCGCAACGCCACGGACTGGCTGGTGCTCTACGCCGTCACCGCGACGGAGGAGTCCATGAGCGAGCGGATGGAAAAGGTCATCGAGCACATCTTCGCCGGACAATAAAGGAAAAGCCCCGGAACGTTTTTGCGTTCCGGGGCTTTTTTGCACTTATTTTTGTGTCAGCCTTCCGGCCAGGGCTCAATGTTGTCGATACCCTCAACAACCGCGCCGTTCGATATCGAGAACGTGCCGGCTGCCGGGACTATGGAGGAATAGATCCTGCCCTTGTTCGTGAAGCTGCCGGAGACATTTATGGGCTGGGTAAGGAACATGCTGCCGCTGTTTTCAAAGCTGCCGCCGACCGCGGTGAGGAGTGCGTCGCTGAAGCCGAGGACGGAAAAGTTCCCGCTGTTTACGAACCTTGAGCCGGAGTCAAGCGTCAAGTGTCCGCCGAAGCTGTCGAAGCTGCTGCTGTCCTGCACGCTTATCATGCCGCCGGACGTGATGTTCATCGGACCGGACTGGGCGCAGATGGAGCCATTTTTCAACGTGACCGCCGAGCTGCCGCCGAGTTCGATGGAGTTGAGCTGTATCATGACGGAAGCGTCGACCTCTACGCTGAGCTCATCGGAGACGAGCGACCCTGTGTTCAGGACAAGGAAACTGCCGCCGGAGAGGTCTATA
Organism: uncultured Eubacteriales bacterium; assembly: GCA_958428885.1. GTDB lineage: Bacteria > Bacillota > Clostridia > Oscillospirales > Oscillospiraceae > Scatomorpha. The sequence continues at coordinate 4,070 of CAUAHS010000075.1, read as the reverse complement.
TTTCGGAGCATATCCATGCCGTCGCTGGCGTAGACGGCCATGGAGCCTTCGCTGAGCGACAGCTCGGAGACGGACATGCCGCACATCCGGGAGTATGCCCAGGAGCCGCCGCTGAGGTTCAGCCCGGCGCCGCCGCTGTTGTGGGCCGTCCACTCGCCTATGACCTCGAGCATTCCGCCGTTCACGACGTCGATGCCGTCGCAGACCATCCGGCCGTTCACCACTAATATGCTGCCGTCCACGGTGAGAGCCCCGCCCTCGGGGATGGTGAGGGAGCTGTCATAGAAGACGTACACCGGCTTCGTGACGGTAAGCGGCTGCGTGAGCGTGAGGTCGCCGTTTATCACGACCGAGCGTATGCTCTCGTCTGCCAGAGCGTCGAGGAGCTCGGCCTCGGTGGTCACGGAGTGCATGGGCACGTCGTCTATGAGCTCAAAGCTGACCTCCCACACCTGGCCGTCTATCTCGCCGTTGATCTGGGAGCAGTTGCTGCGGTAGAGGAGCACGCCGTCCACGGTGCGCAGCAGCGCGCCCTCGTTCACGGTCAGGGTGCCGACGTCGTACATGTCGATGAGGCCACGGTTTTCCGCACTTCCGCCGGGGAGCAGCTCGATACTGCCGAAGACGCTGCTGACGGAGCCGTAGTTTTCAAGAGCGCCGCCTATCGTGATAGCGCCATGGTTGTCGATGAAGCCGCCGGACACGAGGACGCAGTTTTCGCCGACGCTCACGCTGCCGAAGTTGGAGAAGTCGCCGCTGTCAAAGCCCAGGGTGCCGGGCTCCTCCGCACTGCCGGAGGCGGTGAGGCTGCCGTAGTTCAGGAGGCGGCACCACATGGCGTTATAGCTGCCGAGCTCGGCGCTGCCGAGGTTTATGAACGCGCAGTTGCTGCTCTCGGAACCGCCGAGCCATATGCCGTCGGGCTGGTGCAGCTCACCGCGGTTGAGCAGCAGCGGGGATTCTCCGCCGAGCTGGAGGCTGCACTCCACCGTGCCGTCGTTTACGAGCGGTGCGCCTTCCACGCGGAACTCAAGTCCGCTGACCTGGGACGCTAGGCGTGCGCCCTCGGCCACAAGCACGGGCACTTTGGCCGTCATGCGCTCGGATATCACGATGTCGCCCTCAACGCGTATAGCGCTGACGCTGCCGCTCTCACAGGCGGCACGCAGGTCGTCCTCGCTGGTGACGGCCTCGGCGCCGGAAAAGAGCTCCTCGAGGGGGAGCATATATATGTCCTCGCCGACGGCGCCGCCCTGCCGCACAAGGCCGCCGCTGCCAAGCAGGACGAGCGAGCCGTATACCTCGCCTCCCGCGTCGGCCACGACAGTGCCGCCGCTGACGACAATGCTGCCGTCCACGAGGCCGTTTGCCCAGAGCACGCCTCCCTCGGCGAGCTCCACCGAGCATGTGAAAACAGCCGAGGCATCCTCAGGCACGAGCAGGGGCTTGTTTATAGTTAAGGGCCGGCTCGCGTGGAAATCACCGCTCAGGCTCACGGCTTCGACGCCCTCGTCGGCGAGCAGTTCGGCGAGCGTGTCCTCGTCTGCGGCGCTTTGAGCATTGGCAAAGAGCTCGTCACGCTCCGGAACGTCCCACTCGGTCGGGACATCGGAGGATACAATGCCGCCCACGCCGGATACGTTCGGCTCCACCTCGCCGCCCTGGGGCAGGAAGATGAGCCCGAGTATGCCCGCAACGGCTACCAGCGACAGCACTACGCCGAGAACGGCTCTGCGTCTGGAGCTGCCGCCCCGAGCGGAGCTCTCCACGGGGTCCGTGGGTGTTTCATGCTCGGATTCGTCTCTTTGAAGCGGTTCGGGCTCCGGCTCGTGGACCGGCTCAGGAGCTGCCGGGACGTCCCCGCCCTCATAGAGCGCGGTGTGCAGTTCCTCAACGGAGCGGAAGCGCTGGTGCTGCTTGATGCCCATGCCTCGGAGCAGGGCCTTTTCCTGTTTTTCCGTGAGGTCGACGCCGAGGCGGCGGGGGAGGATTATCTCGTCGTCCATCAGACGGTCGAGCGCCTGGGGCGGGGTCTTGCCGGTGAGGCAGTAGTAGATGGTGGCGGAGAGCCCGTATACGTCCGTCCAGGGACCCTGTCCCTTGTGCTGATATTGCTCGATAGGCGCAAAACCGTGCTTGAGAGTTATGGTCATCGTCTCGTCGCCCTGCGTGGACTCCCTTGCGCAGCCGAAGTCGAGCAGCCGCACGCTTCCACGCTCGAGCATAAGGTTGTCGGGGCTGATGTCGCGGTGGATGAGCCCCGCAGCGTGCACGGCGCTGAGCGCGGAGAAGAGCGGCTCTATGAGGTGCAGCAGCTCTCCCGCCGGGAGGCGTCCGCCGCGCTGGGCGACCAGCTCCTTGAAAGTGGTGCCGTCCACGTATTCCATGACGATGTAGGCGGTGTTGTTGAGCTCGAAGAAGTCGCGCACGCTGACTATCTCGGGCTGTTTATCCATCTTGGCCATCGTCCGCGCCTCGTAGAGAAAACGACTCTTGCCCTTGGCATAGCTGCCCTCCGCCCCGGCGTAGTTGCTGACGGAGAGGGAGACGTCGGAGTGCCTGGCGACCCAGTTCGTGGGGAAATATTCCTTGATTGCGACTTTGAGCTCCAGCCGGAGGTCGCAGCCGATGTAGGTTATGCCGAAACCTCCCTCTCCGAGCACCCGGCCGACGAGATAGCGGCCCATGAGCACCGTCCCGGGCGGGATATGGTGCGGCAAAGGTGTGTAAGTGCCGGAAGTGAGGCCGCAGTTGGGGCAGACGCCGTCATCGCCGACGGGGGTCATGCAGTAGGGGCAGTATTTTTTGTCCACAGCCTTCACCTCCCTGAAAAATGAGTATTTGTTGACATTATATAGGTTCCTCCCCGCATTTTCAACCGCCTTCACCGCTGGCTCCCGCGAGGCGGCAGAGATAGACCTCGTCGCCGTCGTAGTAGGTCGCGGCACCCATGTTGACGTAATAGACACCGTAGCTCTCCGACTTATCCACAAGCGACATGGCGCAGTCGAGCAGCTCATCTTCGAGCTCATCGACGGAGAAATGGTCTATCCATTGCGCGGTGTATCTGACGTCGATGTCAAACTCCTCGAACACGGTGGAGAACTTCCGGCCGTCCGGACGCTCGTTCTGGTAGGTGGAGTAGATCTCCTCCGCACGCAGGGTCGCCGCTTCCACGTATTCACGCACGGGCACGATCTGTTCCGCGCCAGAGGGGCGGCGTTCGTTGGTCTCTTCGGCGAGGTAGCAGCTGAGGTACCAGCTGAAGCAGAAGCTGTCGGGACCGCAGCTGTCCTTGAAGGACCAGTTCGCGTCGTTGCGTATCTCGTAGGGGAAGCCCATGCCGTCGGCGAGATAGACCTCGACGTCCGAGTCCGCGTGCTCGAGCGCCTCGTCGTACATCCAGACAACGGGGAAGTCGCCCACATTGTCGGAGAGCGTGACGGTGCCGAGCCCGGCGGGAATGTCGAGCACCACGGCGCACTCCTCGTCCGTGACGCCGTAGACCACGCCGTCGTCGGTGACGTAGATGATGATGAGCCCGCCCACGCCGGTGTCCTGACCGCTTGCGAAGGCCACGACGTTGGTGGAAAAGCCCCAGTCGGCGAGGTCGGTGTCAAAGTCGCTGGTCTTGAAGAGCGCACGCAGTTCGTCGCAGCCGTCAAAGGCGCCGCTGCCGATCTCCATGTCCCGGCGGGCAAACACCATGCGCAGCGAGCTGCACCCGGCAAAGGCCTGGCTGCCGACTTCCTCCACGCTCGCAGGGATGATGACCGAACTCATGGCGGTCTGACTCTTGAACGCCTCGTCAGCTATGGTCGTCACCGGGACTCCGTCTATCTCCTCTGGAACAGTGAGTATGTCCTCTGCTGCGCCTTCAAAGCCCGTGACGACAATGTAGTCGCCGTAGCTCGTGTACTCAAAGCCGTCCGAGACGCCGTCCACGGGTGTGAAGGTAGGCGTCGGTTTGGCCGTGGGGGATGCGGTCGCTGCGGCTATATAGCCGCCCGGCTCATAGGCGGGGCTGCCGTAGCTCGGTTCCTCATCTTCGCCGAAGATTAGCACGAGCG
>CAUAHS010000074.1 GCA_958428885.1 uncultured Eubacteriales bacterium | reverse complement strand
CAGCCGAGGTAGATTACCTCCCCGCCCTTGTGACATTTCGGGACATTGTCAAGATTGTACGAGGGCATGTCCAGCGCATCGCCAAGGAGTTTCGCGTACTGCTCGGTATAGCCGGTGTTGGACTTGTAGACTATTATCATCATATTACCCCTTTCATGAATCTATTTGACAAACTACTATCAAATAGTATAACAGAGGCCGAAAAAATTGCAAGCGTTTTGCGCCATTTTTCACAAATATGATGGTTTCCGAACACTTTTGGTCCTGGTTTGACCTATATGAGCTCCCTGTACATGGCCGGAGCTCCGGCCTTTGTGGCGTTCTCGGAGACGGAGAGCACCTCCACCTTCAGGCTGCGCTGACCGAAGGCGACCTCGATGACGTCGCCGGGCTTGACCTCGGCGCCCGCCTTGGCGGGTTTGCCGTTGAGGCTCACTCTTCCGCCGTCGCAGGCTTCGTTGGCCACGGTGCGGCGCTTTATCAGCCGCGATACTTTCAAATATTTGTCGAGCCGCATGATTTGGCCTCCTCAATCCAACAATCTCGGGTCGTAGTCCTTAGACGAGAGCCAGGTGGAGAGCTGCACCAGCAGTATTCCCATGTGGTCCGGACCTTCGCTGACGCCCGAGCTCCTGAAGATGCTGCTGCCAGGCTTTATATCCGCCGGGAGCATGACCCGGGCCGATGCGCCTCTGCCCTCACGTCCTTCGATGATGAACGCACCGCCATGCAGCTCCGCTATATCTCGCACGAGCCTCAGTCCCAGGCCTTGGCCGGAGGCGCCGCCCGTGAACAGTCGGGCCAGTTCCTCCTGCGTCATGCCGTCGCCCGTGTCGTTCACGGCAAGGACAAGCCGGCCGCCTCTCCTAGAGAGGCTGACCTCCAGTCTCCCGCCCTCGCCGAGATGCAGCAGGCTGTTCGAGATGAGGTTCAGCAGCAGGATCTCCATCATCATCCGGTCCGCTCCGATCAGGACGGGCTCGTCAGGGCCGGAGTACACGACCTCGATGCCCCGGCTGCGTGCGAAGAATTCCGCCGTCCATACCGTGCCGCGGCACAGCTCGTCGAGGTCCAGGCTCTCGGGTCGGAAGTACACCGTGCCGTTTTCAATGTCCCCGGCGAGCGAGGCGTTGCCCACCAGCCGCTGCAGCTGGGCGCAGGTATGCTGGACTATGGAGGCCCGCTCCGTTCCCGCGGTGTCTCCGGCGGTCTCTGCCGCTTCGCTCAGGCGGTCTGCCGCCAGCTTAAGAGCGCTGAGCAGGCTGCGCAGTTCCGGCAGGAAGCCTGCGCGCTCCGGCAGAGCCGGCGCCGGAGCCTCCACGGCGGCGAAGTACACCGTCAACCCCCCGGCGGAGGCGGCACGCAGAGAGACCCGCTTTCCGCAGAGCGTGACCGCAGCCACCTGGCCCGGGCCAAGCTCACGCACAGCCTCCGGCAGCAGCGCGGAAAACTCCTCGCCGGCGTGGTCCCCGAAGGCGGAGGCCGCCGCCGGGTTCATAAAAACTATATTCTCCCCGTCAGTGCCGATAACAGGCTCGAGCGCGGAGTCAAAAAGTCGGGCCATGCCCTCTGTAAGCTCTTTCATGTTCGACCTCACGTGCGAAGTTGTAAACATAATATCAAATTCCCCCGCCCAATACAACTATTTCAGTCGAACCGTGTCGATTTATGTCGATTTTTTCTTCACGGCCGCACCCCGCTCATATATGATATGCCGGATACCCGGCTATGCGTCCGAAAAAATATGGCAAGTTTAGTACAAAACGTATGGAATGTTTAGAATATTGCAAATATGGTATTGAAATTTCCGGGCGGATGTTATAGAATACTTCCGGCAAAAATAAAACCGGTTCATTACATTTTCAGATATGGAGGAATTCAAATGAGCATCAGAATTGGCATCAATGGCTTCGGCCGCATCGGCCGTCTGGTCTTCCGCGCCGGCATCGTCCGCGACGACATCGATATAGTCGCCGTGAACGCCCCCGACAAGACTCCCGAGCAGCTCGCCTACGCTGCGAAGTATGACTCCGTCCACGGCCGCTTCAACGGCACCATCAAGGTCGTCGACGGCAATCTCGTCGTGAACGGCAAGAACGTGAAGCTCCTCAACAGCCGCGATCCCGCTCAGCTCCCCTGGGCCGAGCTGGGTGTTGATTACGTCCTCGAGTGCACCGGCAAGTTCCTCACCAAGGAAGCCGCTCAGCCGCACCTGGACGCCGGCGCCAAGGTCGTTGTTCTCTCCGGCCCCTCCAAGGACGACACCCCGATGTTCGTCTGCGGCGTCAACCTCGACAAGTACGATCCCAGCATGACCGTCGTCTCCAACGCCTCCTGCACCACCAACTGCCTGGCTCCTCTCGCCAAGGTCATCAACGACAAGTTCGGCATCATCGAGGGCCTCATGACCACCGTCCACGCCGGCACCGCCACCCAGAACGTCGTTGACGCCTTCTCCAAGAAGAACTGGCGCCTGAGCCGCAGCTGCTTCGACAACATCATCCCCACCACCACCGGCGCCGCCAAGGCTGTCGGCAAGGTCATCCCCGAGCTGCAGGGCAAGCTGACCGGCATGTCCATGCGTATCCCCAGCGCCGACGTTTCCATCGTCGACCTGACCTGCCGCCTCGAGAAGGGCGCCAGCTATGATGAGATCTGCGCCGCCGTCAAGGAGGCCGCCGAGGGCCCGATGGCCGGTGTCCTGGCTTACACCGACGAGGAGGTCGTCTCCTCCGATTTCCGCACCGATCCCCACACCTCCATCTTCGACGCGAACGCCGGCATCAGCCTGAACCCCAACTTCGTCAAGCTCGTCGCCTGGTACGACAACGAGTGGGGCTTCTCCAACAAGATGCTCGACCTCACCAAGTATATCGACTCTGTCCGCAACAAGTAATCGCACAACGACAAAAGCCGTCCGGTTCAAACCGGACGGCTTTTTTACGGCCAGGTATAAAATTGCCCCGCCCATGGAGGGCGGGGCGGATGGGGGAAAGTGTGCTGCGCTCAGGCGGTGCGGCTGGTCAGCGTCTCAGCCGCAGCGCGGATGTCCGCCAGGGATGCCGACCGGGTGTGGGCGATCGGCTTCCAGGTAACACGGCGGGCAAAGAGCGCGGCGAAGGAAATGGGGATGTAGGTAAACATGAAGAGCGGGAAGGTGAAGGTGTACACGACCTTCTTCCAGTTGGGCGCATAGATGCGCTTCCACTCGCTTATAGTGGCGGAGCCGCCTATGATGAGCAGCGTCAGGTAGGTGTTGAGCAGCATGGAGAGCAGAGACTCCCCTATCACGCTGATGTCCTGACCCGTGAAGATGCCGTACACAGCGGCAATTCCGTTTGCGAACACGCCGATGAAGGTGAGGATGGCGGCCGGCATGATGTTCATGGTCATGTCGAAGCAGGAGAAACTGCCGTGCGCTATGCCGCGCAGGAGGTACTTGCCGTACTTGCCGAACACCTGGAGATAGCCTCTGGCCCAGCGCAGGCGCTGCCGCCAGGACTGGCGGAAGCCGGTGGGCTGCTCGTCGTAGAGGATGGCGTCGTGACAGTAGCCTATCTTGAGTCCGCGGACGACGTTGTGGACCGTGAATTCGATGTCCTCGGTCAGCAGATGGAAGTTCCAGCCGCCGCAGTCGTCGAGCACCTTCTGCGAGAACAGGAAGCCCGTGCCGGAGACGGCGCAGCTCGTGCCCAGGTTGAAGCGGGCGTGGTTGAGGAACTGCGACTCACGCAGGAACCACAGCGCATAGCCGGAGGAGATCCAGTTGTCGCCGAAGTTCTTGGAGTTGCGGTAGCTGGTGACGATGCCGTAGCCCTGGGAGAAGACCTTGTTCATCTCTTCGATGTAGTTCTCCTCGAGCACGTTGTCCGCGTCGAAGACGAAGTAGCCGTCGAAGGGCCGCTCCGGGAAGAGCTCGTCTATGCGGTTGAGCAGGTAATTGAGCGCATAGCCCTTGCCCACGTGGGCGGTATCAAAACGCTCAAAGACTATGGCGCCGGCTTCGGCGGCGACACGAGCCGTATCGTCCGTGCAGTTGTCGGCCACGACGAAGGTGGTCACCAGACCGCCGTCGTAGGTCTGACGCTTTATGCTCTCGATGAGGTTGCCGATGACGGCCTCCTCGTTCCTCGCGGACACCAGCACCGCATAGCGGTGGCCCTTTGCCTCGCCCTTGCGCCTGTCCTTCACCACGAAGGGGACAAGTATGTAGACAAACTGGTAGGTATAGCAAACTATGAACACTATTGAAATTATAAAGTTTATAGTCTTTACGGCTTCCATTACAGATGGCCCTCCCATCTGTTCATCATTATAGCGGCGGAATTTTAAAAACAAATTCAACTGTGCTTTAAGATTTGATTAAATGCGTCGGAAAGCGTCGTGTACTAATTGTATTAACACACTTGGCCAGTGATAATCTATCACAGACGTCGTCATGTGTCAAGCCCCGGTATTTTGGCGGATTAGTGAATATCGCAAAATTATTATTCACGCGCGGGCGTGAGCTTGTACCCTTTGCCCTAAGCGGGAAAAAACGTAAAAACGCGCTTGACCTCTGCGTATAATGCGAGTATTATAATAAATTAACCGGGCACATGCCCGATTTTTGCAAGTCTATACGAGAATATTTATTCGTTATTCACCGAATTTCCGCTCACACGGGCGGTGAAAGGAGCCTATCAACGATGTCAAAGGCCTATCTGCTGCTTGAAAACGGCATGGTGTTTGAAGGAGAGGGCTTCGGCGCGTCGGGAACGCGCGTGGGCGAGCTTGTGTTCACCACGGGCATGACCGGCTGTGCCGAGAGCCTCACGGACCCGAGCTACCGTGGCCAGCTCATCACCTTCACCTTCCCCATGCTCGGCAACTACGGCATTTGCTATGAGGACCGTGAGAGTCCGCACATCCACGCACGCGGCGTCGTGGTGAGGGAATACTGCCCCCGCCCCTCGAACTTCCGCGCAGAGGTGGATGTGGACACCTTTCTTCGTGAGGAGGGGGTCTGCGGCATCTGCGGCGTAGACACTCGCCGCATAACCCAGCTTATCCGGGACAAGGGCGTCATGAACGCCGCCGTAACGGACACCGAGCCGGACGACGCGCTGCTCGAGCTCGTGCGCGCGCACCGGGTCGCCGGCGTCGTGGACGAGGTCACGGTAAAGGAGCCGGTGCTGCTTGCGCCGAGGGGCGAAGCGCGCTATTCCGTAGCTCTGCTGGACTTCGGCTACAAGCGCAGCATTGCCGACTGCCTCACGGCACGCGGCTGCGCCGTAACGCTCTACCCTGCCAAGACTCCGGCGGAGCAGATAATCGCCGCGGGACACGACGGCGTCATGCTTTCCAACGGTCCCGGCGACCCGACCGAAAACGCATACAGCATAGAGCAGATAAAGATACTCATGGACACCCTGCCCACCTTCGGCATCTGCCTGGGTCACCAGATGATGGCCATCGCCTCCGGAGCACGCACAAGAAAGATGAAGTTCGGCCACAGGGGCGCAAACCAGCCGGCGAAGGACCTCAAGACCGGCAGGGTCTATGTCACCAGTCAGAATCACGGCTACGCCGTGGACAACGCCTCTCTGCCCGATTCCGGGGCGGTGATGCGCTTCGTCAACGTCAACGACGGCTCCTGTGAAGGCCTCGACTACCCCGGCAAGCGGGCCTTCTCGCTTCAGTTCCACCCCGAAGCCCACGGTGGGCCGCTCGACTGCAACGGCATGTTCGAGAGATTCATTTCCATGATGGGAGGCGGCGTCGATGCCTAAGGATAACAGCATCAAAAAGGTCCTCGTCATAGGCTCCGGACCCATAGTCATAGGCCAGGCGGCGGAATTCGACTACGCCGGCACTCAGGCCTGCCGCCTGCTCATGGAAGAGGGCGTCGAGACCGTGCTGGTGAACTCCAACCCGGCCACCATCATGACCGACCCCGACATGGCCGCCACGGTATACATCGAGCCCCTGGACCAGCGCACGGTGGAGCGCATAATCGAAAAGGAAAAGCCCGACAGCCTTCTCGCCGGTCTCGGCGGGCAGACTGGCCTGAACCTTGCCATGGAGCTCTACAAGTCCGGCTTTCTGCGTGAGCACGGCGTCCGGCTCATCGGCACCAACATCGACGCCATAATGAAGAGTGAGGACCGCCAGCTCTTCAAGGACGCCATGGCTGAGATAGGCCAGCCCACCATCCCCTCCCGCACGGCGGAGACCCTGCCTGCCGCCCTCGCCGCTGCGCACACCATAGGCTATCCCGTCATCATCCGCCCCGCCTTCACCCTCGGCGGCTCCGGCGGCGGCATAGCCCACAGCGAGGAGGAGATGCTCACCGTCGCCGCAGCGGGGCTCGACGCCTCGCCCATACACCAGGTGCTGGTCGAGAAGTACATCTTCGGCTGGAAGGAGATTGAGTTCGAGGTAATGCGAGACAGCGCGGGCAGCGCCGTCACCATATGCAGTATGGAGAACGTCGACCCCGTCGGCGTCCACACGGGCGACTCCATCGTCGTCGCCCCGGCCCTGACCCTGGCAGATCGGGAGTATCAGATGCTCCGCTCCGCCGCGCTCTCCATAATCGGCAAGCTCGGCATCGAGGGCGGCTGCAACTGCCAGTTCGCGCTCGACCCTGAGAGCATGGACTACGCCGTCATCGAGGTCAACCCCCGCGTCTCCCGCTCCTCCGCCCTCGCCTCCAAGGCGACCGGCTATCCCATAGCCAAGGTCTCCGCAAAGATCGCGCTCGGCTACACACTCGACGAGATCAAAAACGAGGTCACCGGCGAGACTTACGCCTGCTTTGAGCCCACGGTGGACTACGTCGTCGTGAAGTTCCCCAAGTGGCCCTTCGACAAGTTCGCGGGAGCGAGCCGTGGCCTGGGTCCCCAGATGAAGGCCACCGGCGAGGTCATGGCCATCGCCCCCTGCTTCGAGGCAGCGCTCATGAAGGCCGTGAGAGGCGCCGAGATAAAACAGGACACGCTCAACCGCGCTTCCACCTCCCGCCGCCCGCTCAGCCGCCGCATCCTCGACATGGACGACATGCGCATATTCACCCTCTTTGAGGCGCTCAAGGCCGGCTACTCCGTTGAGGCCCTGCACGACATGACCCGCATAGACGAGTGGTTCCTGCGCAAGCTCGAGGGCATGAAGCAGCTGGAGGACTCCCTCGCCGCCGGGCTGACGGCGGAAAACTACAAGACCGCCCGCCGCTTAGGCTACACGGACGCCGCCATCAGCCGCATCTCCGGCAGCCCCTGCCCGGAGCATCCGCCGCTCTCTTACAAGATGGTCGACACCTGCGCCGCTGAGTTTGAGGCCCGCACGCCCTATTTCTACTCCGTGCCCGAGGGCTACTGCGACGCCCGCGCCAAGCGCGCGGAAGGCCGTGAGACGGTCATAGTCCTCGGCTCCGGCCCCATCCGCATCGGCCAGGGCATAGAGTTCGATTACAGCTCTGTCCACTGCGTCCGCACCCTCCGCAAGATGGGTTACGACGTCGTCATCATAAACAACAATCCCGAGACGGTCTCCACTGACTACGACACCGCCTCCCGCCTCTATTTCGAGCCCCTCTGCCCCGAGGACGTCATGGGCGTCATCGCGGTGGAAAAGCCCGTCGGCGTCGTCGTGGCCTTCGGAGGACAGACGGCCATCTCGCTGGCGAACTTCCTCGTCTCCCAGGGCGTGAAGATCCTGGGCACCTCCGCAGAGGGCATCGACCTCGCCGAGGACCGCGAGAAGTTCGACGCGCTGCTCGGCACCATGGGCATAGAGCGCCCGCGCGGCGCCGGCGTCAACACGCTTGACGAGGCGCTCGAGGCTGCCGAGCGGCTGGGTTATCCCGTGCTGCTGCGCCCCTCCTACGTCATCGGCGGCCAGAACATGGTCATCG
>CAUAHS010000073.1 GCA_958428885.1 uncultured Eubacteriales bacterium | reverse complement strand
AGCACGTTCGCCCCCGGCGAAGGTGAGGCTGGCGGTAATCCGGCAGTCGACGCACCTGGTAGTCTCCGCCGGGGGTGGACAGGCAGCACCACCGCGGTCCACCGCCCAACAAAACGGCGCGCGAGCACCAGCGCAAAACCTGCGCTCGTGCGTGGGTCTGGTGCTTGCGGGGAGGGGCGGGGTATGGTACAATCCAGGCAAGGAGGCGATCATGTGCGGGAAGTCAACTGCCTGCGCTGCGGGGCGCAGATGAAATTTGTCGTCCAGGAAAACTTGCAGCTCGGCAAAACGGGCTGGATACTCGGCGACCTGCCCAACCTCTTCGCCGGCGCGCTCATGGTGGATTTCTACGTCTGCCCCGAGTGCAGCAAGCTCGAGCTCTTTCTCGCCGGGGACGGCGCTCAGGGCGCCGACGACGAGCTGCCCAAGATGGTCTGCCCCAACTGCGGAAAAGAGATAGACTTCGACAGCCCGAAATGCCCATACTGCCGCCACCAGTTCTGGAAACGCTAGGCCCGCAGCCAAAGCTCCCCGGTTTGGGGAGCTTTTTTGGCGTTTATTCTTTAAATGTTCACATTTATGTGTTATAGTACCTGGTTGACCCGGTATATTTTGCAAGTATCGAAAGGCTGAACGTATTATGGGATTTTTACAGAAGCTCTTCGGCTCCCACAGTGACCACGAGCTGAAGCGGATCTATCCGATCGCGGATAAAATCGAGGCCCTTGAGCCTCAGATGCAGGCGCTCTCCGACGAGGAGCTGCGTGCCAAGACAGACGAGTTCAAGGCCCGTTATCAGGCCGGTGAGGACCTCGACAAGCTCCTGCCCGAGGCCTTCGCCGTCGTGCGTGAGGCGGCTTGGCGCGTGCTGGGCATGAAGCCCTTCCGCGTCCAGCTCATCGGCGGCATCGTGCTCCACCAGGGCCGCATCGCCGAGATGAAGACCGGCGAGGGCAAGACCCTCGTCGCCGTCCTCCCCGCCTATCTCAACGCCCTCACCGGAGAGGGCGTGCACATCGTCACCGTCAACGACTACCTCGCCAAGCGCGACAGCGAGTGGATGGGCAAGGTCCACCGCTTCCTCGGCCTCTCCGTCGGGCTCATAGTCCACGGCCTCACCGCCGAACAGCGCCGGGCTGCCTACGCCGCCGACATCACCTACGGCACCAACAACGAGATGGGCTTCGACTATCTGCGTGACAACATGGCCATCTACAAGCAGCAGATGGTCCAGCGCGGTCACGCCTTCGCCATCGTGGACGAGGTGGACTCCATCCTCATCGACGAGGCCAGGACCCCGCTCATCATCTCCGGCCAGGGCGACGAGTCCACCGACCTCTACCGCAAGGCCGACGACCTCGTGCGCACGATGAAGAAGATGGTCGTCGCCTCCGTGGACGAAAAGGCCGAGGAGGACGAGGACCTCGACGCCGACTACGTCGTGGATGAAAAGGCCCGCACCGCCACCCTCACCGCCCGCGGCACGGCCAAGGCCGAGCGCTACTTCAACCTCGAGAACCTCTCCGACCTCGAAAACTCCACCCTCGCGCACCACATCAACCAGGCCCTCAAGGCCCACGGCGTCATGAAGCGCGACATCGACTACGTCGTCAAGGACGGCGAGGTCATCATCGTCGACGAGTTCACCGGCCGCCTCATGCTGGGCCGCCGCTACTCGGAGGGCCTGCACCAGGCCATCGAGGCCAAGGAGCACGTGGACGTCCAGCGCGAGAACAAGACCCTCGCGACCATCACCTTCCAGAACTACTTCCGCCTCTACGACAAGCTCTCCGGCATGACCGGCACGGCTATGACCGAGGAGGAGGAATTCACCACCATCTACGAGCTCGACATCGTCGAGATACCCACCAACAAGCCCGTAATCCGCAAGGACTGGCCGGACGTGGTGTACAAGAACGAAACCGGCAAGGACAAGGCCATCATCCAGCAGATAATCGAGTGCCACGCCAAGGGCCAGCCGGTGCTGGTGGGCACGATATCCATCGAAAAGAGCGAATACCTCTCCTCCCTGCTCAAGAAGCAGGGCATCCCTCACAACGTGCTCAACGCCAAGCAGCACGAGCGCGAGGCGGAGATCGTCGCCCAGGCGGGCAAGCTCGGCGCAGTGACCATCGCGACGAACATGGCCGGCCGAGGCACGGACATCATGCTCGGCGGCAACGCCGAGTACCTCGCCAAGACCGACCTGAAGAAGGCGGGCTTCGAGGAGGAGGTCATCGCCGAGGCCACCGGCTACGCCGAGACGGACGACGAGGAGATCCTGAAGGCCCGCGCCATGTTCGCCCAGCGCCTTGCAGAGCACAAGCTCGTCACGGACGCCGAGGCGGAGAAGGTCCGCGCTGCGGGCGGCCTCTTCATCCTCGGCACGGAACGGCACGAGTCGCGGCGTATCGACAACCAGCTGAGAGGCCGTGCCGGACGCCAGGGCGACCCGGGCGAGAGCCGCTTCTACATCGCCATGACGGACGACATCATGCGCCTCTTCGGCTCCGAGCGGGTCATGGGCATGATGGAGAGCCTCGGTATGGACGAGGACACCCCGCTCGACCAGAAGATGCTCTCCGGCGCCATAGAGCAGGCGCAGAAGACCGTCGAGAGCAGAAACTTCCAGACCCGCAAAAACGTCCTTGAATACGACGACGTCATGAACGTCCAGCGCAACGTCATCTACGACGAGCGGCGCAAGGTGCTCGACGGCGAGGACCTGCAGCCGGCCATCCGCAAGATGATAGAGGAGTTCGTCGCCTCCACGGTGGCGGACGGCCTCGGCAGCGAGCAGCACCCCGACCTCGCCGCGGTGAACGAGGCGCTTGCGCCCTTCGGCAAGCTGTTCCTCCGCCCGGGCGACATCAGGATAACGCCCGAGGAGCTCAAGGGCCTCACGGCTCAGAAGCTCACGGACATGGCGCTTGAGAAGGCCCTCGCCTTCTACGACGCCAAGGAGAAGGAACTGGGCCTCATGCCGAACGGCCAGCCCGTCATGCGCGAGCTCGAGCGCGTGGTCATGCTCCGGGTCGTGGACGAGTACTGGATGGAGCACCTCGACGCGATGACCGACCTCAGGCAGGGCATCGGTCTGCGCGGTTACGGCAACACCAAGCCCATCGACGCCTACAAGAACGAGGGCTTCGAGATGTTCGAGGCCATGATCCGCGGCATACGTGAGGAGACGGTGCGCCGACTCTTCGTCGTCCGCATCCGCAAGGAGGAGAAGCTCGAGCGCAAGAGCGTCTCCAAAAACGCCGCCGCCAACGTCGGGGGCGACGCCCCGCAGAAGAAGCAGCCGGTGAAGAAGATAAAGAAACCCGGCCGAAACGACCCCTGCCCCTGCGGCAAACTCAGGCCCAACGGCCTGCCCATGAAGTACAAGGACTGCTGCGGCCGCAATGAGTGAGCGGCGGCGGAAGGGAGACGCCATGTCCGGCTTTGCAGAGCGCAAAAAGGGCGGCCTGGTCTACATGACCTCGCCCGTGATAAAGGCGAACCACGCCTTCTCCACCCGCTTCGGCGGCGTGTCCGAGGGCGAACTCGCCTCGCTCAACCTCGGCTTCAACCGGGGCGACGTGCGGGAGCGGGTCATCGAGAACTACCGCATCCTCGGCGCCGCACTCGGCATGGACGTCATGGCGGCGGCGTATACGAAGCAGGTGCACGGCACGCACGTGCGCCTCATCACGGACGCCGACCGCTGCGGACCGACCGACCCCTCCCCCTGCGACTCGGACGGTCTGGTGACGAACGTCAAGGGTCTGCCCATCTTCTGCTTCACGGCGGACTGCGTTCCGCTGCTGCTGCACGACCCCGTGCGCTCCACGGCGGGAGCGGTCCACTGCGGCTGGCGGAGCTCCGTGGGC
This sequence comes from uncultured Eubacteriales bacterium, assembly GCA_958428885.1. GTDB lineage: Bacteria > Bacillota > Clostridia > Oscillospirales > Oscillospiraceae > Scatomorpha. The sequence goes on along the minus strand of CAUAHS010000073.1, from coordinate 4,076 downwards.
GACATACCCGGCGTCGCCGTGGGCCTTATGCGCGATCTCGGCTCCGAGCCGGGGAACATCTGCGCCGCGATCGGCCCGGCAATAGGCTTCTGCTGCTTCGAGACGGACGCCGACGTGCCGCAAGCCGTGGAGCGCTGGCTCGGCGGGGACACGGCGGGGCTCGTCCGCGAGAAGGACGTGCCCGGGAAATACCTCGTGGACCTGCGTGGCGCGATAAGGCGGCGGCTGATACAGCTCGGCCTCGCTCCGGAGCACATCGACGTCTCCGACGAGTGCACCATGTGCCTGCACGAGAAATACTGGTCCCACCGCTACACCCGCGGCGGCGTCCGCGGCAGCCAGTGCGCCGTGATATGCCTTTGAGTCTTGGAGTGTGCCATGAAAAAACGCCTTTTATCCATCATATCCGCCGTCCTCGCGCTCTCGCTGCTGGCCGGCTGCGGCTCGGCGTCCAGGGACACCGAGCCCGACCCCGTCGAGGGCGTCCTGCCCGGCGAGGAACTGGGCGTCTCGGACGCTGCGGACGACATTTTCTCCCTCAACTACAACTCCTCCGCCAGCCTGGACCCCTACGCCACCAACGACACGAACAACCTGCTCATAACCCAGCTGGTGTTCGACAACATCTTTGAGCTGGACGACGAGTACAACCTCAGCTCCCGAGTCATCACGAGCTACAGCTCCGACAACGGCAGCTACTGGACCTTCACCGTCGACACGAGCATCAAGATGCACGACGGGACCAACCTCACCGCCTCGGACGTGTCCTATTCCCTCCAGCGCGCAAAGCAGACCTCGCGCTATTCCGGGCGCTTCACCTACACCTACGGCGTCAGCGCCACGAGCGGGGACACCTTTGTCGTCAATCTCGGCAAGGTGGACTGGCTCTTCCCCTACCTGCTGAACATCCCCATCGTCAAGGACGGCTCAGCAGGCACGGACCGGCCCATAGGCTCCGGACCGTACATGTACGTGGAGGACGCGGACTACGTGGAGGCCTTCAGCGGGCACGTGAACTACCAGACTCTGCCTGTGGACAGGATCTACTTCAAGGAGTATTCTGAAGCTGTGGACATCATCACGGCCTTTGAGGACTCCTACCTCGACCTCATCGTGAACGACCCCTCCGGCGCCGGAAACTACGGCTACGGCGGCAACACCGAGACGCGCTACTACACGACGACGAACATGCACTACTTCGGCTTCAACATGTCCTCGGAATTCGTGAACAACACGCAGTTCCGCTATGTGCTGCAGCTGGCGGTGGACAGGGAGTACGCCGCGGACACGCTGATGGGCAACGGGGCGGTGGCCTCCTGCCTGCCCATCTCGCCGCTCAGCCCGCTCTATGACAACACGGTGGCCAAGGAGCTCAAGTTCAACCTCGAGCTCTGCGCCCAGCTGTTCGACAGCCTGGACGTCAAGGACACGAACGGCGACGGCAAGCGCGAGTACGTCGAATACAGCCAGCTCAAGGAGATAGGCATCGACCTCATCGTCTGCTCCGAATCCGCGGGCAAGGCGGACATCGCAAAGCAGTTCGCCTCCGACCTCGCGAGCATCGGCGTCACCGTGAACGTCCGCGAGCTGAGCTGGACCGACTATCAGAACGCCCTCATGAACGGCGACTTCGACATGTACTATGCCGAGGTCAAGCTCGGCGCCGACTTCGACCTCACCAGCCTGCTCACCAAGGACGCCGCGCTCAACTACGGCAAGATCGACGACGAGAACTACGCCACGTATATCAACGACTTCCTCGCCGCCACGGACCTGGAGCGTCCGCAGGCCTGCTACAACATGCTCTATTACATCGCCACGACCACGCCCATCATCCCCATCTGCTTTGAGCGGCAGGAGGTCATCACCCACCGCAACGTCATAACCAGCATGGACCCCACCTCCAGCAACGTGTTCTTCGGCATCGAGAACTGGACGATAACCTTTTCATCGGAAACAGATAACGGGGAGGAGCAGTAAATGACAGACAGAGAGCTTATGGACATGGCGCGGGAGGCGGCGAAAAACGCCTATGCGCCGTATTCGCAGTTTCCCGTGGGGGCGGCGATAGAGTGCTCGGACGGGACGGTATTCACCGGCTGCAACGTTGAGAACGCCGCTCTGGGCAGCACCATCTGCGCAGAGCGCACCGCCGCGTGCAAGGCGGTCAGCGAGGGGCACAGGGACTTTGTGCGTGTGGCGATCTGGGGCGAGGGCAAGGACTACTGCATGCCCTGCGGCGCCTGCCGCCAGTTTTTGTCGGAGTTTTCGGACACCATGGAGGTGCTCTGCGCCAAGGCGGGCGGCCGCTATGTGAGCTACCGGCTCAACCAGCTCCTGCCGCACACCTTCAACTACTGACATGGAGCTTGAACAGCTTCGGATATTCTGCGCAGCCGCGGAAAGGGGCAGTCTGTCCCGTGCCGCCTCTGCGCTCTATATAAGCCACTCCACCGTCTCCCGCGCCGTCTCGGCGCTCGAGGCCTCGGTGGGCGCTGAGCTCTTTTCCCGGGACAGCCGGGGAGTCACGCTCACGGAGGCCGGACAGGTGCTCTTCGAGGGTGCGCAGCAGCTGCTGCGCCTCGCCGACGAGCTGGAGGGGAAAGTCAGAAACACAGGAGGAAAGATATGAGAAGAAAAGGAATGTTAGCGCGGTTCGCCTCGCTGCTGCTGGCCGTGGTGTGTCTTGCGGCTCTGCTGCCTGCGGCGCCCGCCAACGCCATCGGCATGGGCAACGTCGACGTCAGCTTCTCCGACGTGCCCGAGGGCAGCTGGTACCACGACTACGTCTACCTCTGCGCCAGCTGGGGCATCATCGACGGCAAGGAGAACGGCCAGTTCTGCCCCACGGACTCCCTCAAGCGCGGTGAGTTCATGAAGCTGCTGACCCTCATCGGCGGACTCGCCCCCTACACCTGGGACACCAGCGTCCACTGGTCTCAGCCCTACTGGCAGATCCTAAACGACAACGGCGTCCTCTGGGGCCTCGATATCACCTGCACCCGCTCCGCCCTGGAGCAGCCCATAACGCGCTATGAGATGAGCGTTATGATAAACAACCTCTGCAACAACGTCTACTCCGAGACCCCCGTGACCATGGACTCCCCCGCCTCCGTCATCGGCGACTACAACACCATGGCCAGCAAGTACCATGAGCCCGTCGTGCAGGCCTACGGCAAGGGCATCCTCGACGGCTACGACGACGGCATGTTCCACGGCGAGAGCACGCTCACCCGCGGTCAGGCCGCCGCGGTCGTCGTCCGCACCTGGATAACCTCCGAGCGCCCCGAGGTCAGCTCCGCCACCGAGGTCGAGACCCCGACCGGCAACGACAGCTCCAGCTCCATGAACCCCACCGACTCCTTCGCCTGGCGCAGCCGCTCCATGATCGACGCCTGGGGCACCGTGAACGCCGAGGGCCGTCAGCTCCTCTTCGGCAGCAGCAGCAAGAGCTACTTCACCGGCAATGAGTCCAACCTCAGCGACTACATAGTCACCATTCAGGTCCGCACCTGGGACATCAACAGCTCGGGCCAGAAGTACACCCGCACCTGGAACCTCGAGGTGAACAAGATGGTCGCGGACGAGGTCAAGGCCATCTTCGAGGAGATCTACAACGACCCCGAGCAGTTCCCCATCCACGCGCTCGGCGGCGCAAGGTACACGGACTCCCTGCGCCACGCCTGGGGCTGCGCCATCGACATCAACCCGGTGGAGAACTTCTACTGCAACACCACCACGAGCCCCTACACCGCCATCACCGGCACCACCTGCTTCAAGTATTCGGACAGCCCCTACTGCATCACGCCGGACTCCAGCGTTGTGAAAGCCTTCGCCAAATACGGCTGGGGCTGGGGCGGCGGCACCGCAGACAACAATTACAGCGGCTGGAACACCACCGCCGACTACATGCACTTCTCCATCCTGGCGAGCGGCGGCTGATGTTCTCCAAGAAGGCACAGCCTTCTTGGAGAAGGAGGATCGCACTCCGCTGCATGCCTTGCCCGCCTGCGGCGGTCTGCGACACTCCGCTCCGCGAGAAGTATTTTCGGCGACGTACACGCCGCCGCCGAAAA
>CAUAHS010000072.1 GCA_958428885.1 uncultured Eubacteriales bacterium | reverse complement strand
GCCATCGAGTTCTGCGGCGGCGAACCTACGGTGAGGGAGGACATCATGGAGCTGGCCTCCCTTGCGCGGGACCTCGGCTTCGGCCTCATACAGCTCAACACCAACGGCGTGAAGCTGGCGGAGAGCGAGGACTTCTGCCGCCGCCTGCGTGAGAGCGGCATCACGACGGCCTATCTCGGCTTCGACGCGCTCCACGAGAAGCCCTACTTCGCCAAATACGGCAAGCCCATGCTCCAGACCAAGCTGCGAGCCGTGGAAAACGCCGCTGCGGCGGGACTGGCCATAGTCCTGGTCTGCTGCGTCATCCCCGGCGAGAACGACGGCGACCTCGGCGACATCGTAGAGTATGCCAAGCAGCACATGCCCGCTGTGAAGGGCGTATACTTCCAGCCCATCAGCTATTTCGGCATCTACCCCGAGGACAACATTCGGCGCATTACCATCCCGGACGTCATCCGCAAGCTCAGCGAGCAGCACCCGGACGTCCACGCCGAGGACTTCGGTCCCGGGGCTTACGACTATGCGCAGTGCTCCTTCAACGCGGCGTACATGCTCGACAAGTCCGGCCAGCTCAAGGCGCTCACGCGCTTCTCACGGCGCAGACCTGAGCCAGACGCGGTGCACAGGCTCAGGCGGAACCTTCAGTACACCTGGACGCCGAGCGAGCGCAGGACTCTGACCATCGGCGGCATGGCCTTTCAGGACGCATGGAACATCGACCTCATGCGTGTGCGCCGCTGCTCCATACAGATAATACAAAAAGACGGCGCTCTCGTGCCGCTGTGCAGCAAGTATCTCAGCGGCTGCGACGGAGCGAAACTGTTTCCGGGAATAGGGTGATGACATGAGTGTGAGCTTACAGGCGGGCCTTTACGACCTGTGCAGGCTGAGGATAGAAAAGGACGAGAAATTCAGGGCGCAGTCCGCGCGCGGGAACTTCGACGCCGTGGACGATGAGCTCTTTGACGAATACAGGCTCTGGCAGCTGAAAAGGACCGTCCGCCGCGTGCGGACCAAGAGCCCCTTCTACCGCCGCCTCTTCGAGAGGGCGGGGGTCACGGAGGACGACCTCCACAGCCTCGCGGACATAGCGAAGCTGCCCTTCACCTTCCCGGCCGACCTTGCGGGCACGAGTTACAGCCTGCTGTGCACCTCCCAGGGCGAGGTGGAAAAGCCCGTGACCTTCTACTCCTCGGGCTCCACCGGCACGAAAAAGCGCATCTTCTTCTCCATGGCCGACATACAGAAGATACTCGACTTTCTGCCCCGAGGCATGAACACGGTAGTCGACCGCGACGAGGCCCGGGTGCTGGTGTTTTTGCAGAACTCGCAGGGACGCGGCATAGGCAGCATCCTGGCCCAGAGCCTCAACGCCTTCGGCATGCAGGGCTGGACGGCCGACCTCCAGGACAGCACGGACGACATCCTCCGCGCCACCGTGGAGCACAAGATAAACGTCTGGTTCGGCGACGCCATCACCATCTACCGCGCCACCCGCGTGCTCGAGAAACAGGCCGACCTCCGCTCGCTCGGCATGCAGTGCATCTTCATCACCATGTCGAACATCCCGCAGAGCATGATAGACTACCTGCACTCGGCCTGGGGCTGCCGCGTCTCGACGCACTACGGCCTCACGGAGAGCGGCTGGGGTCTCGCCGTGGACTGCGACGTCTGCCCCGGCTACCACTACGACGAGCTCAACCACATCGTCGAAGTCGTGGACCCTGAGACCGGCGGGCCTGTGCCGGAGGGTCAGGAGGGCGAGGTCGTGCTCACGAACATAGCGCGCGAGTGCATGCCGCTCATCCGCTACCGCACGGGCGACATCGCCACTCTGACGAGGAGCGTCTGCGGCAGCCACCTCATGACGCTGGGTCACATCCGCCGCCGCAAAGAGGGCGCCACGGAGTATAACGGCCACTACATCTACCCCGCGCTCTTTGACGAGGTGCTCTTTTCCACGGACGGCCTGCTCGACTACCGCATCTTCCTCGAGGGCGGGCGCATCAGCCTCGACGTCGAGGTGCTCGACGAGGCGGATTTCGACGCCGTGGGGCTGAAAGAACGGCTCATGGCGCTGCCCTTCATGGCCGGTGCGCCGGAGATGGAGCTCAGGCTGCTGAAGAGTGGAGCGCTCAGGGAGCACTGCTACGAGAAAAAGCGCATATTGGAGAGGGAAAGCCATGAGTGATATCCTCCACGAGACCGAAAGCCTCTGCCCCGTCTGCCTGAAGAAGATACCCGCCCGGTACGAGCGGATAGACGGCAAGGCGTATATGATAAAGGAGTGCCCGGAGCACGGCGAGTTCCGCGTGCTGTTCTGGCGCGATGCGGACATGTACGAGAGCTGGATGCGTCAGGGCGTGCACGCCCCCGCACGGGATCACGGACGCCCCGAAAAGCGCGGCTGCCCCTTTGACTGCGGGCTCTGCGACGAGCACCGCAGCGGCACCTGCACGAGCATCCTTGAGATAACCTATCGCTGCAACATGAACTGCGCCGTCTGCTTTGCGGACGCCAATGCGGAGAAGTTTGAGCCCGACCTGGAGCAGATACGCAGGATGTACGCCGCAGCGCTCGGCTCCAACCGCTTTTGCAGCGTACAGCTCTCCGGCGGCGAACCCACCGTGCGAGACGACCTGCCCGAGATAGTGCGTCTAGGCAAGGAGATGGGCGTCGCCCATCTTCAGGTCAACACCAACGGCATACGCATAGCAGACGACATAGAGTATCTCCGCGCTCTCCGTGACGCGGGGCTTGACCTCATATACCTCCAGTTCGACGGCCTGGACGACGGGATATACCGCAAGATACGCACACGCGCGATGCTGGACATCAAGCTGCGGGCCATCCGCAACTGCGAGAAGCTGGGCGTGGGCATATTGCTGGTTCCGGTGGTCATCCCGGGCGTGAACCTTGACCGGATAGGCGAGATCGTCCGCTTTGCAAAGGGGCACATCCCCACCATCAAGGGCATCCACTTCCAACCCGTGAGCTATTTCGGCCGTTTCCCGGGCGAGGTGCCGCCGGACGAGAGCCGCTGCGGGCTCTCCGACGTCATCCACGCCCTGTGCGAGCAGTGCCCGGACGAGCTGAAATTGGAGCATTTCGTCCCCCGCAAGCAGTTCGACCCGCACTGCGACTTCTCGAGCACCTACTATCTCGACGAAAACGGCCGCCTTGTCGCCACCAGCCGCTTCGACCAGAACGACGCCGACACGGAAGCCACGGATTTTGTGGAAAAGACGAACAAATACACGGTAAAGCGCTGGCGCTTCCAGCCCGAGCGCGAGGAGCCCACGCCTCTGCTGCGCTTTGCGGAGCGGACGCTGACGCACTCCTTCTGCATCTCCGGCATGGGCTTTCAGGACGTGTGGAACATAGACCTGGGCCGGCTGCACGGCTGCTGTGTGCACATCATCACGGGCAAGGGCGAGGTCATACCCTTCTGCGCCTTCCACCTCACGAGTGAGGACGGGCGAAGGCTGTACGCGAATTAGGAGGCGGCCATGAAGCTGAACATCGAACGCAAGACAACGGTCGGCCAGGCGCTGTCGGCCGAACCGAGACTATACGGAGCGCTGCTCTCGCTCGGGCTCTGCTGCGTGGACGAGAACACGGTCATGTGGACGATGGAGCGCCTGGCGGAGGAGGTCGGCGTGGACGCCGACGGGCTCTGCGCCGCCCTCAACGGGAAACAGCCATGACGGAAAACGAGCGCAAATGCCTCGAGGTCAGCCGGATGCTCCTCTCGGCGGAACACGCCGTGTTCTTCGGCGGCGCCGGGGTCTCCACGGACAGCGGGCTGGCCGACTTCCGCAGCGCAAAGGGTGGGCTCTACAATCAGCCCAGCGGCTACGGCGTCTCGCCCGAGGAGATTCTCACCCCCGCCTTTTACGAGGCGCACCCTGCGGAATTCTTCGACTACTACCGCACCAAGCTGCTCAACCTCGCCGCTCCGCCCAACAGCGTCCACCGCATCCTGGCGGAGCTGGAGGCTCAGGGGCTCATAAAGTGCGTCATCACCCAGAACGCGGACAACCTGCACCAGCGTGCCGGGAGCCGGAACGTCATAGACATCCACGGCAACGTCTACATCAACACCTGCCCCGGCTGCGGAAAGCGCTTTCCGCCCGAGGTGGTCGCCGACTGCGAGGGCGTGCCTCGCTGCGACGTGTGCGGCGGCATCATCCGACCCGGCATCCTGCTCTTCGGCGAGATCCCGGACATGCGCCTCATCATGGACGCCATCCGAGAGCTCAACCGCGCGGACCTGCTCATAATCGGCGGCACCTCCCTCAAGGTCAGCAGCGCACCGCGCCTGCTCGACCGCTTCCGCGGGCGCATGGTCATAATAAACGACGAGCCCACGCCCTTTGACGGCAGGGCCGATATCGTCGTGCGCTGGCGCGTTGCCGAGGCCTTTGAGAGCATACGGCAGGGATTGCAGAAAGGAGACTCAACCGATGTCAAAGACTAAGTACATGGTGACGAGCGGCTTTCTCGGAGCGGGCAAGACCACTTCGATGCTCGCCTTTGCGCGCTCCGTCAACGCGCGCTGGGGCAAAGCCGCGATACTCGCCAACGACCTGGGCGCCGGCAACATCGTCGACGCCGACTTCACCGCCACAAGCGACGTGCTCACCACCAGCATCGCAGGCAACTGCATCTGCTACCAGCACGAGAACCTCGTGGACAAGCTCCACCAGCTCGTGGCCGGCGGGGCGGCCGTCATCTTCTCCGACATCCCCGGCTGCGGCATCGGTGCGCTGGACCACGTCTACCTCCAGCTCGTGGAGCGCGAGGGGGAGGAGTTCGACCTGATGCCCTTCACCTGCATAGTGGACCCGGAGCGCCTGCGCATGCTCATGGAGGGCGAGGGCGATCTGAACCTGCCCGCTGAGATGCGCTTCCTGCTGGACGCCCAGATGGCCGAGGCGGACCTCATCGTCCTCAACAAGGTGGACCTCCTGAGCAGCGCCGAGCTGGAAAAGCGCCTCGCGCTCATCCGCACGCTGCACCCGGACACGCCCGTAATGACCATGTCCGCCCGCACGGGCGAGGGCGTGGACGCCGTCGTGGACCATCTCATGACCCATGAGGCCGCCGCTCAGCACCGCGAGATAGGCTACGGCTCCGAGGCGTTCATGGCGGCCGAACGGCTGCTGAGCTGGTATAACCGCCGTGTGTTCCTCGAGCAGCGCGAGGACCGGAACCTCGACTTCAACGCCGTGCTCGGCGATCTCTTCGAGCAGATACGCTCCGGCCTGAAGGCCAAGGGCGGCAACGTGCCGCACCTGAAGATGTTCGCCTCCGGCACGGGCGACGACTTCTTCAAGGCCAGCCTCATCGGCGTCGACTACCCCGTCGAGTACGACCACAAGCTGGCCGGCCGGTACAGCGCGCTCTCCGTCATCATAAACGCCCGCGCTGCGGCCGAGTCAGAGACCGTGGCCGCCGTCGTGGACGACGCGCTCGACGCCATAGCGCAGAAGTACTCCCTGCGTGAGCGCACCTTCTTCCTCGAGAACTTCGGCATGATGGAAGAGGGACGAGGCAACGGCGGCAGGGCGTCCAGGTATTGAGACGCTATGGAGAGCCGCCTGACTTCCGCCTGCGGGCGTTTTCTGTCCCTGCTGCCGGAGTGCGGTTTGACCGCGTCCGAGCTTGCGGGTGCGCTCTCGCGCTTTGAGATCTACTCCCGAGATGTGGACGCCGCCGCCGCTGCGCTGCCTGAAAACTACGAGCTGGACCTGCTCGGGGTCAGACTGCTCATTTCCGAGTACCTCCGTGCCTTTTGCGAGCTGCTCTCGCCCGACGGACCGCCCCGCTGCGAGGTGAGCGTCCCCGCTCCGCTCTTTCTCATCATGGCGCTCCAACGCGCCTCGGCGGGCAGGTCACGCTTCTTTGCCGGAGCGCTGCTGCTTGAGGTGGTGCTGCGCAGCTTTTTCCTCTACGGCCTGCCCTTCGGCACGACGGCGATGCACATGCACTTTTGCGGCCTCAACCGTGCCCGCAGCCAACTCATGGAGAGCGACGCCGCACCGGAGCTGCTGCTGCAATTCGGCGTGCTCTGCGACGAATGCCTCAAGTGCGGCGAGGGCGCCGCTGACAGGACCCATGTCGTGAGCGTCTGCTTCCCAAAGGGGGACGGCCCGGACTTCGACAAGCTGGCCGCCGGACTGGCCGAGGACTTTCTTGACCGTGCTGGGTCCGCCCTTGGCGCGGTACCCGACCGCTCCTGCTGGATGGAGGGGCTCGGGACCTATCTCTCGCTTCAGCGCGTGCAGAGCAGCCTTGAAAAACTCAACGCCCGCAGGGACCGCAGACCGCTCGGCGGCAACAGCTTCGCCCTGGCGCAGACCGTCCAGCTGACGGTGTTCGACAGGTGGGACGGTGTGCTCCGTTCGCTGGAAACTCTGGCCGAGGAGCTGGAGAACGCCCCGGCGGACGACGGAGCGCCCAGGATGTACTGCTTTTACACCCCATTCCTCCAGCCCTGGGTGGACACTCTGCTCAGGAAGGACGGTGTGAGACTCATGGGCAGCGCGGTGTTCCTGCACACCCGGGAGTTCCGCTCGCTCCGTCCGGGTCCGATGACCGCCGACTGGCTGCGTGGCATGGGCGTACGGTGTCCCGCCGGCGCCGAGGCCGAACGCATAGCGCAGGAGCTCGGCAGGCTCGGCTGCTGCGCCTATCTCACCGGCATGTTCGGCTTTGACCGCTGGATGGGTCCGGCCTCCGGCTTCCACACCCGGCTCCTCGCCGGGCGGGGCATACCGACGTACAGTCTGAGGACGGATTTCTGGAACGAGGCCTCCTACCGCTCCCTCGCAGAGCTCGAGAACATAGGCGAAGCCGTGCGCAGCCGCAGCGAGCTCGGGCACAATTAAAAAGCGGTTCACTGCTCCCCGTCTTTTCCGGCGGGGAGTTTTCCGCGCCTTGGGCGGGCACTTGCGGCTGGGCGGAGGGGCATGGTATAATCGCGGTAAAATCTGCTTTGGGGTGAGGACATGCGAGATCTCAAGAACAAGTGCCGCCTTGCGGTGGTCCAGGCGGCGCCGGTGATGTTTTCGGCGGCGAAAAGTACGGAAAAGGCGCTGCGGCTCATCGACGAGTGCGCCGATGGCGGAGCGGACTTTGTGGTGTTCCCGGAGCTCTTCATCCCGGGCTATCCCTACGGCATGACCTTCGGCTACACCGTGGGCAGCCGGACACAGCCGGGGCGGCGGGACTGGCTCGGCTACTACGAGAACTCCCCCCTCGCCGGCGGCGAGGAAATGCATGCCCTGTGCGAAGCCGCAAAAAGGGCCGGGGTATACCTGAGCATCGGCTACTCCGAGCGGGACGCCGTGACTGCCACGCTCTATAACTCCAACATGCTCATCGCTCCCGACGGTACGGCGCTCAACCACCGCAAGCTCAAGCCCACAGGAAGCGAGCGCGTGGTCTGGGGAGACGCGGACCGCGACTTCTTCCCCGTGCTGGACACGCCCTGGGGCCCGGTGGGCAGTCTCATCTGCTGGGAGAGCTACATGCCCCTCGCGCGGGTGGCGCTCTATCAGAAGGGCGTGACCATCTACATCTCGCCCAACACCAACGACAACCCGGAGTGGCAGCACACGATACGCCACATCGCCATAGAGGGACACTGCTACTTCGTGAACTGCAACATGTACTTCACGCGGGACATGTACCCCGAGACCGAGAGCGCCTCGGCCGAGATAGCCGCCCTGCCGGATGTGGTCTGCCGGGGCGGGAGCTGCGTCATCGACCCCTACGGTCACGAGCTCTCCGAGCCTCTGTGGGACCGCGAGGGCATCATTTACGCCGAGCTCGACCTCAGCCGTGTTCCCGCCAGCCGCATGGAGCACGACGTCTGCGGCCACTACGCCCGCCCCGACGTCCTGAAACTCACCGTCCGCGACGAATGACCGCCGCCCACCCCGCGCGCAACGCGCGCGTTTGAAAGTTTCGCCCGCCTTTTCAAAGGCGGCAG
>CAUAHS010000071.1 GCA_958428885.1 uncultured Eubacteriales bacterium | reverse complement strand
CTCGAGCTCCATCTGCTCGAATTCGCGGGTGCGGAAGGTGAAGTTGCCCGGGGTGATCTCGTTGCGGAAGCTCTTGCCTATCTGGCAGACGCCGAAGGGGATCTTCCGGCGGGTGGTGCGCTGGATGTTCTTGAAGTTGACAAAGATGCCCTGCGCGGTCTCGGGGCGGAGATAGACCTCGCTCGCCGAATCCTCGGTGACGCCCTGGTGGGTCTTGAACATGAGGTTAAATTTGCGGATGTCGGTAAAATCCGACTTTCCGCAGCCCGGGCAGGGTATATTATGCTCACGGATGAAGGCGACCATCTCGTCGTTCGTCATGGCCTCGACATTTGCGCCCTCGACGGGGTTGTCCTTGAGCCAGTCCTCGATGAGCTTGTCGGCCCTGTGGCGCATCTTGCAGGCCTTGCAGTCGATGAGCGGGTCGTTGAAGGTGGTGACGTGGCCGGAGGCGACCCAGACCTGCGGGTTCATCAGTATCGCAGAGTCGAGACCGACGTTGTAGGGGTTCTCCTGGACGAACTTCTTCCACCAGGCCTTTTTGACGTTGTTCTTGAGCTCCGCACCGAGGGGGCCGTAGTCCCAGCTGTTGGCAAGACCGCCGTAGATCTCGCTCCCGGCGTAGATGAAGCCCCGATTCTTGCACAGGGCTACGAGCTTTTCCATCGTCTTTTCCGTGTTTTTCATTCTTAACTTCCTTTCCCGCAGATGGCTTCTGCGGAGATTTTGCATATGGCGGGGATATATGCTATAATGCCCCCAGACGAGCCGCCATTAGCCCCGTCAGGCGTACAGTACATATTAGCACATATATCCCCTTATATCAACAAAAGTTAAACATTAGATTATCAAATAAAGTGAGGAACAGCAATGAAAAAGGCCGTTTTGAAGCAATACGCACGCCTTATCGTCCGCACGGGCGCCAACGTGCAGAAAGGACAGAGCGTGCTCATCGTCGCCGGGCTGGATCAGCCGGAGTTCATAGAGATGCTCGCCGCCGAGTGCTACCGAGCCGGCGCCTCCGAGGTCGAGGTCGAGTGGCGCCACCAGCCGCTCACACGTCTGGCCGTACGCTACAAGAGCGCCAAGCGCCTCGGCGAGGTCAAGGCCTGGGAGGAGGCCAAACAGCAGTGGCAGGCGGAGAACCTCCCCGCCCGCATCGTCGTCCTCAGCGAGGACCCGGACGGCCTTGCCGGCATAAACCAGGCCAAATACGCCGCCGGGATGCAGGCGCGGTACGTCAAGCTCCGCCCCTATATCGACGCGCGGGAGAACCGCGAGCAGTGGTGCATCGCCGCCGTGCCGGGCGTCAAGTGGGCCAAAAAGGTCTTCCCCGAGCTGCCGAAGGGCAGGGCCGTTGAAAAGCTCTGGGAGGCCATCCTCTCCTGCTCCCGCGCGCTCGAGGGCGACCCGCAGGAGAACTGGCGGCAGCACAACCAGGAGCTCAAGTCCCGCGCAGAGGCGCTCAACGCCATGGGCCTCGTCGCGCTCGAGTACAGCTCTGCCAACGGCACGGACCTGCGCGTCGGCCTCATCCCCGAGGCGCTCTTCCTCGGCGGTGCGGAGCGTTGCCCTGTGAACGGCGTCATGTACGATCCCAACATCCCCTCTGAGGAGCTCTTTGTGACCCCCAGGGCCGGAGAGGCCGAGGGCATAGTCCACGCGACTCGTCCCCTCGCCTTCCAGGGCGTACTCATAGAGGACTTCTGGCTGCGCTTTGAGGGCGGCCGGGTCGTGGAGCTGCACGCGGAGAAGAACGAGGACGCCCTGCGCACGCTGGTGGAGATGGACGAGGGTTCGGCCATGCTCGGCGAGTGTGCGCTCGTGCCCTACATGAGCCCCATCCGCGAGAGCGGCATTCTCTTTTATAACACGCTCTTTGACGAGAACGCCGCCTGCCATCTCGCCCTTGGACGCGGCTACTCCAGCAACATCCGTGATTACGAAAAATACAGTCTCGACGAATTGCGCGCCATGGGCGTGAACGACTCCATGGTGCACGAGGACTTTATGATAGGCTCCGCCGACCTCGCCGTCACGGGCGTCACCGCTTCCGGTGAGCGCATCCCCATCTTCCGCGACGGCGGCTGGGCGTTCTGAGCCGGGGAGGCACTATGAACAGCAAGAAAAAACGCGGTCCCCGCTTTGACCGCCGTACGGTGATACTCATCTCCGTCGGTGCCGGGCTCGCCCTGATAATAATCATCGCAGCCATTCTGCTCATGACCCGCTCCGGCGGGAACAAGTATGATGAGCACTACTCCGCCGCCATGGAGTACTACATTTCCGGCGACTATGACAGCGCCGTCGAGGAGGCGCAGAAGGCCTACGACGCCGACGCCACCGAGGACGCCGCCGTGCTGCTCGCGCGCTGCTACGACCAGCGCGGTGACAGCACCTCCGCCATCTATGTCCTCGAGACCTGGCTCGGCAAGAACTCCGGCTCCCAGGCCGAAGCCCTGCTGGCCTCCCTCAAGGGCGAGGCCGAGGAGGAAGAGACCATGACCATAGGCGGCAAGGAGGTCACGGAGGACACCGAGACGCTGGTCCTCTCCGGAGTGGACCTCTCGGCCGAGGAGCTCGACACGCTCTCCAAGCTCACGAACCTCACCGCCCTCTCCCTCAACGACTGCGGACTCACGGACGTCTCCGCCGTCTCCGGGCTCTCGAAACTGCGCTCACTCTCGCTCAATGACAACGAGATAAAGGACATCTCCCCGCTCCGCAGCCTCTCCGAGCTGCGCACTCTCTACCTCTCCGGCAACCCGGTCGAGGACCTCGCTCCGCTTTACAGCCTCACCGGCCTCACGACGCTGGACATCCGTGACCGCGAGATAACCGACACCGAGCTCGAGGAGCTGCAGAAGAAGCTGCCCAACTGCACGGTGTTCTCCGACGAGGCGACCGTCGAGGTCAAGGACCTCTCCCTCGGCGGGGTGAACTTCAAGTCCGACGTCACGGAGCTCGACCTCTCGGGCAGGGGCATAACGGACATCTCCGTCCTCACCGACTGCACTGCGCTGGTCAGCCTGAACCTCTCCGGCAACGAGATCTCCGACATCTCCGCGCTCGTGAACATGCCTGAGCTCACGAGGCTAGACCTCTCCTCCACCAAGGTCTCCAGCCTCTCGCCCATCATGACGCTGACAAAGCTGCAATACCTGAACCTCTCCAAGTCCGCCGTGACGAACCTCGCCGCGCTCTCCGGGCTCACGGAGCTCACGGAGCTGAGGCTCGACGGCTGTGCTGTGCAGAGCATCTCCGTCCTCTCCGGTCTCGCCAAGCTGACCACGCTCAGCCTGAAGGACATGGCCATAAAGGACGCCGACCTCGCCTCCCTCACAGGACTGACGTCGCTCAAGACGCTGGACCTCACCGGCTGCCTCTCCATCACCGGCGCCGGCGTGGACGCGCTCAAGGAGAAGCTGCCGAACTGCACGGTTACGGCCTCCGAGGAGATCTACGGCATCAAGCTCGGCGACGGCGAATATCAGGCGGCGGACACCTTTGTGGACGCCTCGGGCAAAAACGTCACCAGCCTTGAGAACGTCTCGCGCTTCACGGCGCTTCAGACGCTGCTGCTCAACAACAACCCCGGCCTGAACCTCTCCGGCCTCGGCACGCAGACCTCGCTGACGGCGTTGGAGCTCTCCGACTGCGGCCTCACCTCCATAGGCGAGCTTCGGACGCTGACCGCGCTCAAGACCCTCAGCCTCATGCGCAACGACCTGCGTGATATCAGCGCTCTCGGCAGCATGACGGAGCTGAAGGAACTGCACCTGAGCTACAACACGAAGCTCACCGACATCTCCGCCCTCTCCGGCTGCACCTCGCTCGAGTACCTCTCCCTCAACAACACCGGCGTCACCGAGCTCTCCGCGCTCAAGGACCTCAAAAACCTCCAGACCCTCGACCTTGAGAACTGCCCGCTCATCGACACCTCCGCCCTCTACGGCATGACGAGCCTGCGCACGCTCTATCTCTCCGGCTGCGGCATCTCCCGCACCGAGATAGGCTATTTGAACTCCGCTCTGCCCAATTGCACGATTTATTCG
Source organism: uncultured Eubacteriales bacterium (assembly GCA_958428885.1). Lineage (GTDB taxonomy): Bacteria > Bacillota > Clostridia > Oscillospirales > Oscillospiraceae > Scatomorpha. The sequence goes on along the minus strand of CAUAHS010000071.1, from coordinate 4,015 downwards.
TAAAATTTACAAAATACTCTTCTTTTTATTCGCCGTGTATGGTAATATATTTATGGCGATACCCATATACGCAGGAAGGAGCTGAAACCTATGAAGTTCACGTTTACGGAAAAGAAGATGGACGCCTCCGAGGAGCTGCGTGCTTATGCCGAGAAGAAGATCGGCAAGATAGACCGGCTTTTCAAGACGGAGAGCGAGGCCTTCGTGACCTTCAGCACGGAGCGCGGACGCTTCCGCGCCGAGGTGACCATCAAGAACAACGGAATGTTCTACCGCGTGAGCGAGCTGACCGGCGACATGTATGCCTCCATCGATTCCGCCGTTGCGAGCATCGAGAGGCAGATCCGCAAGAACAAGACGCGCCTTGAGAAGAGGCTGCGTGATGGTGCGATAGAGCGTGAGATCAAACCCTTCCAGATTCCCTCGGACGACACGGGGGAGGAAGAATTCAGGGTCGTGCGCAACAAGAAGTTCTACATCGCGCCCATGTCCGTCGAGGAGGCCATCCTGCAGATGAATCTGCTCGAGCACGAGTTCTTCGTTTTCAGGAATGCCGAAGCCCGCGATGCGTTCACGGTCGTCTACCGCCGCAAGAACGGCGGCTACGGTCTGATAACGGACGACAAGGACTGACACCACAAACTGAAAACACTATAAAAAGCCCCCGATTTCGGGGGCTTTTTTGGGAGCTGATCACATATGCAATGGATAGAGGCGTCCTTCAGGACGCATTCGCAGGACATAGACGCCCTGTGCGAAAAGCTCACGGAGCTGGGCGCGGACGGGCTGGTCATAGAGGACGAGGCGGACTTCCGCCGCTTTCTCGAGGAGAACCGGCAGTACTGGGACTACGTGGACGAGGAGCTGGAGGCGCGCTATCGCGGCGTCTCGCGCGTCAAGCTCTACGTGGAGGACTCGCCCGAGGGCCGCTCCAAGCTCGCCGTCTTCACGGACGGCACGGGGCTGGAGCCGGAGACGCGCGTCGTGGCCGACGAGGACTGGGCCGAGAACTGGAAGCAGTACTACAAGCCCATCGAGATAGGCGAAAAGCTGCTCATCCTCCCCCGCTGGGAGCCGATTCCCGAGAATCCGGAGCGGCTGCTGCTGCGCCTCGACCCCGGTCTGGCCTTCGGCACCGGCGGGCACGCGACGACTCGGATGTGCCTGGAGGCGCTGGAGAAATACGCTGGGCCGGAGAAGTTCGTGCTCGACCTCGGCTGCGGCAGCGGCATACTCGGCATAGGAGCCCTGGTGCTCGGCTGCGCCTACTGCGCCGGCTGCGACGTGGACCCCAAGAGCCCCGAGTCCGCCGCCGAGAACGCCAAGCTCAACGGTATCCGCGAGAGCATCTACAAGATGTACGTCGGCGACATCATCTCCGACGCCGGGCTGCGCACAGAGCTCGGCTCGGGCTACGACATCGTGCTCGCGAACATCGTCTCCGACGTCATTATCCCCCTCGCCCCCCACGTCCCCGGCTTCATGTCTCCTAAGGGCGTGTTCATAACCAGCGGCATCATAGACGGCCGTGAGGCGGAGGTGCAGCGAGCCCTCGAAGCCGCAGGCTTTGAGATAGTCGAGCACCTCCACGAGGAGGACTGGCACGCCTTCGTGTGCAAACTCAAATAACGCAGAAGCCGCCCCTGCGGGGGCGGCTTCTTTTGCGCCAAAATACAAACAACCGGCCCCTTGGGGCCGGCCGTTTGCAAAAAGAGAGGGGAAAATGTATGGAAAAGGAGTGAGAAGTATCGGATTTAATAGATGTCGCTCGTCTCGACCAGCGCGACATCGACCTGAAGGGTCTCGCCGTCGCGGTAGATGGTGAAGGTCATTATCGTACCCACATCGTACTGCGCGATTATGGCGGCCACATCTGAGGTCTGGCGCACGCCCTCGCCGTTTATGGCGGTGACGATGTCGCCCACGCGGATGCCCTGCGCCTCGGCGTCGGAGCCGGGGGCCACGTCCATGACGTAGAGGCCCTTGGGCAGGTCAAAATATTCCGCGGCACTGTCCGGTATCGGGCCGACCGTTATGCCTATGGCGGGGCGGCCTTTTACGGTGCCGGTGGCGATGAGCTCGTCGACCACGCTTTTGATGGTGGAGACGGGTATCGCAAAGCCTATGCCCTCAATGCCTGTGCCGCTGGAGTTGGCCGCCTTCATCTTCATGTTCGTTATGCCGACCACCTGGCCATGCATATTGATGAGGGGTCCGCCGGAGTTGCCGTCGTTTATCGCGGCGTTGGTCTGCAGGAGGGTCATGGAGTGGTTGTTGTAGGGAATGTCGCGGCTTATGGCGGAGATTATGCCGTCCGTCAGCGTTCCCCGCAGCTCTGCGCCCAGCGGGTTGCCGATGGCGGCGACCGCATCGCCCACGCTCACCTGGTCGGAGCAGAACTCCGCCGCCGTGAGCCCTTCGGCGTCTATCTTGAGCACAGCGAGGTCGCTCACGCCGTCGATGCCGACGAGCAGGGCCTCATACTCCCGGTCGTCATACAGCGTCACCGTTGCAGAGTACGCACCCTCGATTATGTGGGCGTTGGTGGCGATGTAGCCGTCCTCCGAGATCACTATGCCCGTGCCCCAGTAATAGCTCGTGTCGCTCACCATGGCGGTGATGCTGACCACGGAGGGGTAGCACTTGGCGTAGATCTCCTGGAGGCTGAGCTCCTCCGCATCCGGCTCGGGAACCGGCTCGAGGGAAAAGTCCCCGGCCGCCTCCGTGCGCGGGATATCGCTGTCTCCGGTGATGCTGCCCGACGTGCCGTCGTAGTAGTCTGCGAAGAAGTCGCGGAAGTCGTCGTACTCGTCCTCGTGGATGCCGTCCTCCCGCCCCGGAGTTCCGAAGTTGAACACCACCGCGCCGTCCCTCGAGAAGAGGAGCGCCGTTGCCGCGATGATTACCACGACGAGGAGGCATATGCCCGCTATGCGGAAGCCCGTGCGGCGGCCGCTGCTGCGGTCTCGGCCGGTCCCGGCGTAGTCGGGAGAGGGGCCGGCGGCGCGGCGGGGAGGTAGTTGTGTGGGGTGGGGAGCCGCGTCCGCCGGCGGGGATGCTGTGGGCCTGTGGGGGGCTGCCGGTCCTGGGTCCGTGTCGTACCATCCGGTCTGCCAACTGTGAGGCGTTTCATTCATGTGGCTTACCCCCTGAGGTCAAATTAAAAATACCCTCGAATTTTGTGCTGGGTATGAATAAGTTTGAAACAAACTGTGAATTCACTGTTCTTCCCCCGGTTCCTCCGGTTCTGCGCCGCTCTCGGGGTTTTTGGGCGCCTCGGACTTTTTGCGCTGCTCCGGTTTCTTGCGTGCCTCCGGCTTTTTGCGGTTCTCAGCCTTGCGCGGCTCCGGCTTCTGCTTTGTCTCCTTTGCAAGTGTGAGCGTGAAGACAAAGTCCGTCAGGCCGTCGCGGCTCGTGACCGCGATGTCCTCGTTGTGCGCGTCGAGGATGCTCTTCACGAGGTAGAGGCCGAGGCCCACGCCGTCGCGGTCCAGGCTCCTCGAGCGGTCCGACTTGTGGAAGCGGTCGAAGATCAGCGGCAGGTCGTCCGCCGGGATGGTCTCGCCGCGGTTCTTGACGGAGACGAAGGCCTTCCCGTTCTGCTTCCAGAGGGAAATCGTGATCTCCGTGCCCTCGGCGGCGAATTTCACGGCGTTGTCCAGCAGGTTATAGAGCACCTGCGTGATTGAGTCCGGGTCCGCCGTGACGGTCATGTGGTCCTCCGGCAGCTGCAGCTGCACGTCGAGGTGCTTTTCCTCCGTGCGCCCGTCGAAGCTGAGAAGGGTGCGGATTATGAGCTCGTTCAGGTCGAAGTCCCGGCGTTTCGTGAGGTCGGCGCCCTCGCTCTTCATGCGGGAGAGGCTAAGCATGTGCCGCACGAGGCGGGAGAGCCGCCGTGTCTCATCCGCTATGGTGGCAAGGTATTTGTCCTCCTGGTCCTTGGGTATGGTGCCGTCGAGGATGCCGTCGGCAAAGCCGGCGATGGTGGTCATGGGGGTCTTGAGCTCGTGGGAGA
>CAUAHS010000070.1 GCA_958428885.1 uncultured Eubacteriales bacterium | reverse complement strand
CCTCACGCACTCGCCCCCTCAGCGGATGATGTCGCGGATGAATGGCGCGCGCTCGGGCGGCTCCGCTCCGATGGTGTAGGCGGCGGCGAGCTCCTCCGCAGCCTTTCCGGCGCTCTCCATGTCCTTTGCGTGGATGGTGGCGAGGCTCTCGCCCGCTTCCACCGCGTCGCCGACCTTCTTGTGCAGCACTAGGCCGACGGAGAGGTCGATCTCGCTGTCCTTGGTGGCCCTGCCGCCGCCGAGGTGCATGCTCACAAGGCCGACGCCCATAGTGTCTATGCGGCGCACGTAGCCGCCCGCCGGAGCCGGGACCTCAAGCTGCACCGGGGCTTTAGGCAGCAGCGAGGGGTCGTACACCTCGCGAGCGTCGCCGCCCTGGGCCCGGATGAGTTCCGCCAGCTTGTCAAGCGCCGCACCGCTCTCTATGCCGTGCATCAGGCGCTCCCGGGCGTCCTCCTCGCCGGAGGCTATGCCGGCCTCCGTGAGAATGCAGCTGCCCAGCGTGAGGCAGAGCTCCAGCAGCTCGCCGCCGAATTCGCCCCGCAGTACCGCCAGTGCCTCCGCCACCTCGAGCGCGTTGCCCACGGCGTTGCCGAGGGGCTGGTCCATGTCCGTTATGCAGGCCACGGTGCGGCGGCCGGTCATCTTTCCTATCGACACCATCTCCCGCGCGAGGGTGCGGGCGTCCTCCTCCGTCTTCATGAAGGCGCCGCCGCCGCACTTGACGTCCAGCACGATGACGTCGGCGCCTGCGGCCAGCTTCTTCGACATGATGCTGCTCACGATGAGCGGCAGGGAGGCCACGGTGCCGGTCACGTCACGCAGGGCGTAGAGCTTCTTGTCCGCCGGGTCCAGATTCGCCGTCTGGCCCGCGATGGCAAAGCCTATCCTGTCCACCTGCTTCAAAAAGTCCTCGAGGCTCAAGTCGCTGCGAAAACCCGCGAAACTCTCGAGCTTGTCCAGCGTACCGCCCGTGTGGCCCAGGCCACGGCCGGACATCTTGGCGATGCGCACGCCCTGGGACACGACCATCGGCAGCAGGCAGAGCGAGGTCTTGTCGCCCACGCCGCCGGTGGAGTGCTTGTCGGCCTTAACTCCGCCGATGGACGAGAGGTCCAGCACGTCCCCGCTGTGGACCATCGCCATTGTGAGGTCATAGGTCTCTCTCAGGTTCATGCCGCGCCAGACTATGGCCATCAGCAGCGCCGAGAGCTGATAGTCCGGGATCGTGCCCCGGGTGCAGCCGTCTATGACGTGGTGGATCTCCTCCGTGGTCAGCTCTCCGCCGTCCCGCTTTTTTGCGATTATATCGGTCATCAGCATGGTGATCTGCTCCTTTATCTAATGAGTATCACCATTTTACCATTTTCACCACGGAAAGACAACGTATTTGCGCCCGTTTATATACCTCACCACGTCCCCGGCCCAGGCGGGGACACGGGCGTCGTCCGCCGGCAGGGCCACGAGCAGCCGCCGCCCGTCGTGCGCCGAGAGCGTGCCGTCCGGAGAGCTGTACCAGATCAGGCCGTCCTCCGGCTCGGGTTCCGGCTCGGGCTCGGAGACGGGCTCCGGTGCGGGCTTCTCCAGCTCAGCAGCCGGGGCGGTCTCGCCCGAGGGGGCGGCGTACTCTATGCGCTCCGGAAAACCCCTCAGCGCAGAACGCGAGAGGCTCCGCCTGAGCGCGATGCGCCCCTCCCCCGCGGGCGACATCACGCCGAGATAACCCTCTCTCCCGCCGCCGTAGACCGAGAGGCGCAGCACGCCTCCCGGGTCCGACGCCTCCGCCTCGAACACCGTCATCGCCCCGCGCGTATACGCCCGCAGCGAGCCTATCTCGCTCCCGCCGAGCATCACCGGCCAGTTTCCCTCCATGCCTCGCACCTCCGTTTGCAGTCGCTCCCATGTGACACTATGCCGCGTTGGCGGCATATATGCCCACGACGGGGAAAAATTATTGACAAACGATAATTCACCTGCTACACTGAGGACAAATAATTATTGTTTTGCGATAATTTCAGGAGGTGCATACCGTGTCTGAAACCCGGTTCAAAAAGCTCATCGTGCTCGCCGCGGTGCTCGGCTGCGCTGTCTGCGCGGCGGCGGCCGCAGTGCCGGAGCTGACGATGCTGATATTCAAGCTGCCCTGCGGCTTCTTTGTGGACCTGCTCTGGGAGCTGGCCATGACGGGCGATGGCTGGCGCATATTTGCCATCGCGCTCTATGTGCTCGTCTGCCTCATCCCGGCGGCGGCGCTGCTCCTGCTCTCGAGGCGGCGTAGGCCTTACCGCGAGGACTGGCTGCTGCTGGTCATGAGCGCCGTGCTCTTCATATTCATAGGCCGGGCGCTGAGCTCGCACTGGGACATGTATTCCACCTTTGCGCAGATGGGGCTGCTCGCCGTGCTGGTGGCGTGGCTGGTGCTCCGGCTGCTCCGGTACTTCAACGCCTCGGACGACGCTCGGCTGGTGAAGCTCGCGCGCATCGCCGTGGTGCTGCTGGGGCTTATCTTCGGCTTTGCAGCGGGCTGGACGCTCATAGGCGCGGCGGCGGGGCTCCTCGGCGGCTTCCAATTCTCCCTGCTCGCCGACGGCGTGTCCGCTGTTGCGACGGACGTCATACTCGTTCTCGGCTGCCTGCGGGCCCTGAGGCTCATAAACACGCTCGGTCCCGCCGGGGAGATCGCCGACGAGACGGTCACGGAGGCCGAGGGCTTTTACCGCTTCAGCTCAAAGGCGCTGGCGGCCATCGTGCTCATCAGCATGTGGGCCAGCCTGGCCAAGCTCCTGCTCATCGAGCTCTCCAGCGACAACAACGTGAACGTCAGCCTGCCCGTCTACCCGCTGCTCTTCTGCCTTGCAGCACTCATAGTCTCCCGCTTCATCGCCGCGCACAAGCAGCTGCGTGACGACAACGACCTCTTTGTCTGATGGCGATCCGCGTACATCTGGAGGACGTCCTGCGCGAGCGGGGCATGACCTCGAAGGAACTCTGCGCCAAGGTGGGCATCACCGAGGCGAACCTCTCCATCCTCCGCTCAGGCAAGGCCAAGGGCGTGAGGTTCGCTACCATAAACCGCATATGCTACTACCTCGACTGCGACGTCGGCGACATACTGAAGTTTGACGGGAATCTTGAGGAGGACGAATGATGAAGGGCACATACAAGTTTGGTCTCACCAGCGCGCGCTGCCTCATTCTCTGTGCCGCGGCGGCGCTCATCGGCTGCGCCATTTACCTGTTCTCGGTCTCGAGCGCCGAAGCGGTGCTGAGCCTGCGCTGGTTTCCCTTTTCGCAGATACAGGGCCTGACCCGGGGCATGGACGGCAAGACGCCGGAGAGCGTCTGCCTGGTTCTGGCCGCTCTGCCGGTCTTTGGGTTCGTCTCGCTGCTCATAAGGCAAAAATTCAGGCCGGAGGACCTGCTGCTTCCGCTCTCCGCCGTGCTGCTCTATGTGGTGATGCAGACCACGCTGACCGTGGAGGGCATCTTCACGCAGCCGACGGTGCAGCCTGCGGTGTTCTGGACGGCCATGCTCGCCTGGGCGGGACTGCGCATCCTGCGGGCCTGCTGCACAGCGGACGGCGCTCCGCTGCTGAGGATAGGCGGCTGGGGCGTCTGTGCCGTGGCGCTGTACTTTGCTTACAGCGCGGGTGCAAACGTGGGCTTGGCGGTATACACGCTCCGCCTCTCCTCGCTCGGTGACTCCCTGACGGGCGGAGTGAGCATGAGCGCCGCCGCCATGTGCTCAAAGCTGGTGCTCTCCTTTGTCTCGGCCTGTCTGGGGGTCGGAGCCTGCGTGCTGACGCTCAGTGCCCTGCGGCGCTACGCCCTCGACGGGGAGCTGAGCGACGCCGTGGTCGGCGCGGTGGGCAGGCTCTCGCGGTTCTGCACCATAGCGCTCGCGGCGATGCTGCTGCTCTCGGCGGCGCTGGCGCTTTTGGAGGTGCTGCTGGTCGGAAGCGCCTCCGGAGGGCTCAGTTCCGTGAGCTTCCCTGTGAGCGCGCTCATCTACTGCTTTGCCGTGCTGCTCGGCGCCAGGTTCATCTCGGCGCACAAGCGGCTGCGGGATGAAAACGACATGTTCATATAGGAGAAACGACATGAAAAAACTCTCTATCGCACTCATACTCGCCCTCGCCCTGGCGCTCTCCGGCTGCTCCATGCTGCGTGAGGACGGGGATCCGGCGCAGGATGACCGGCTGGTCGGCATCTACATCACGCCGGAGTATGTGGACACCTTTGACTTTTCAAGCTACGCTGAGGACAACGCCTCCAGCCTCATAGACGGCGGCGAAATATCCAGCGAGGACGCGGCAAAATACTCCCAGCGCGTCTACGCCACCGACAACGGCGGCCGGGATGGGCACATCGAGTTCCCCATGTGGGGCATCCCGCTCATCTCCGCCCGTTACGAGGAGGACGGTGAGAGCTATATCGGCAACGAGTCGAGCGACTATATGGAGCACGGCGGTCTGCACGTCTATTCCAGCGACGACGGCGAGCGTTACGAGATAAGCGGCACGGTCTACGCCGACGCTCGCAGTCAAGTCAGGGCCTATTGCAACCCCGTCTACCAGCAGGCGGACGGCGCCGTCTATCTCATTCCCGGACAGGGTATGGTCTCCGACGGGGTGGGCACAATGAGCTTCACGCTCTCGGCTGACAGCGACGCCTACGGCGACGTTCCGGCCTGGGGCATGAGCATAGAGCTCGACATCACGCCCGAATACCCCACGGAACGCGTCGCCGTGCTGCTCTACGGCGCCGACGGCTCTCTCATGAGCCGCACGGAGTATGCGCCGGGCGAGGTGCCGGAGACGATAGCCGCCGGCGGCGCCGCCTTCGCCGTGGTCGAGGACTACACGAGTGACGACTCCGGCGAGGCAGCGGTGGAGCGGCAGTTCCTCACGCCCGGCGAGAGCTTCACCACCCGCACCCTTGCCGATGGCGAGAACTTCTACGCCCTTTTCACCACGACGCTGGAGTGACATTTGCAGTTCTTGGGATGTTCTGGTATACTTGAGCCGTTACGGGGGTGATGTCGTGAGCGTGACGGTCGGCGATCTGCTCAAGCTGCCCTCTCTGCGCCGGGCCAAGGTACTCGGCGGGCACAGGGGGCTTTCCAAAATCGTATCTTCCATCTCGGTGCTGGAGTCCACAGACCCCGGCGTGCTCGTGGATGAGGTGTTCCCGCAGGGGGAGTTCTTCGGCAGTGAGATAGTCATAACCGGCTTTCTCAACAGCGTGGACAACGTCCCTCTCCAACTGGCAAACATGCGCCGTCTCGCCGAGGGCGGCGAGGTGGGGCTGATCATCTTCTACGTCGGCGTCTACCTGCCATGTGTGGACCAGAGCCTCATAGACCTCGCAAACGAGCTGGACTTCGTGCTCATCACCATGCCCGAGGGCGAGGCAACGCTCCGCTACGGCGAGGTCATCAACGACGTCATGGACTGCATCTACCGCGACAGGGCGCAGAACAGCTCCATAGTGCTCGAGATACTCGCGCGCGTCTCGGCCCTGCCCAAGCACTTGCAGACAGTGAACACCGCCATGAAGATGCTCAGCGACCGCATTTCGGCCTCAGTGCTGCTCTGCGACCAGTCCTTCAACATCCTCAATCTGGCCGCCTGGCCCCGCGGTATAGAGGCGGACATCATCGCCGGTTTCAAGGCTCTCTCCTCCTATCCTGAGCCTGGCGGCGGCGAGAGCTGCGCCTTTGTACCGGACTCGCTCATATACCGCCTGCCCATCGCCACAGACAGCGGCCAGGCCATGCAGCTGCTGCTCATCAAGGCAGGACTGCCGCTCGATGCCGCCACGCTGGGGCAGGTCTCGGACGCCACGCGCGTCTGCATCAACATCTGGGGCCGCCGCCACGGCGAGATCGCAATACACGAGCTCGTGCGTGCCATACTCCACGACGAGCCGATGAAGATGCGCCGCCTCGCCGAGATCTTTCACGTCGACGTTGCGGCAATACACGAGATGTGGATAGTCGAATCCGCCGCCGAGGACGCCAAACAGCGGCTCACGGAACGGCTGGGCGCGCTCAGGGAGTGCTTTGCGGGCTTTTCCGGCTCCTTCATCATGGACGTCTACGGCGGAAGGCTGCTGCTCTTCATGAGCACCCCGCTCTCGCAGCAGGAGGCGGAACGGCTGACGGAGGCGGTCATGGAGGCCGTCGCCCAGGTGCTGCCGGACGCCACGCTATGCCGCTGCGGCGGGCTGCAGAACACCGCCGACGTGCGCTCGGCCTATCTCTGCTTCAAGGAGCACCTTGCCGACGCACGGCGTATCTACCCCGCAAGGCACATATATTCCCTCGGCGACCTGGAGTTCGCCCGCAGCTGCCGGGCCGTCATCCAGGGCGGTGAGGCCGCCATCGACGGCTGTCTCGAGTCCATCGCGCCTGTACAAATGGACAACGAGGAGCTTGACCTCGTGTCCACTCTCTCCGTGTTCCTGCTCGATGGCGAATCCAGCGTCACGCTCACCTCGGAGCTGCTGTACCTGCATAAAAACACCGTAAAGTACAGGATACGCCGGATTTCCAACCTTTTGGGCTACCGTCCGGACAAGATGCCGGAGATGCTGGAACTCTACCGTGCCTGTGCCGTGCGCAGGCTGATGCTGGATTAGCTGGAATATCCCGTCCGGTTCGTTGTCCCTTTGGACAATTAACCGGGCGGAGTTTTTTGCCCATGCGACAATTTTCTCTGCCAAATTAAAGTGCTATACTGCTGAAAACGGCGAGAGAGCTGTTGACTTTCGGCTCCTTCGCCCAACTTTATAGGATTTGGATGTGAGAAACCATGAGCGAAAAACGCAGCGGATTCGAAGTACAGGCGAGCCAGCGCCAGAGCTGGCTGTCCATCGCAGCCGTATGGGCCGGAGGCATGATCTGTGTGCCCTGCCTTATGATAGGTGGAGTGCTGTCCGGGGGCGGGCTGTCCCTGGCCGAGATCGTCATCTCCATACTCATCGGCTACGGCCTGATATGCGTCTATATGATATTTATCGGCATGCAGGCATGCGACACGGGTCTGCCCGTCTCGGTCATGGCCTCCGGCGCCCTGGGTGAAAAGGGCGCAAGATACGTCATAAGCACGCTCATCGCCATCGCCTGCGTCGGCTGGTTCGGCATCCAGTCCGCCACCTGCGGCCAGGCCTTCGCCACCATGATCGCCCCCCTGCTCGGCATCGAGGCCAGCTCCGGTTTCGTGGCCGTCTGCTCCATCATCTGGGGCGTCATCATGCTGGCCACCGCCTGTGCGGGCTTCAAGGGCCTCAAGTGGCTCAACTACATCGCCGTGCCCCTGCTCGTCATCGTCTGCCTCTACGGCCTCATCGCCGGCATAGTTACGAACGACGGCGGCACCGCCATCGCAGCCTATGCGCCCGAGACCTCCTCCGGCCTGGTCTTCGGCATCTCGATGGTCGTCGCCTCTTTCGCGCTCGGCGGCGTCATCTCCGCCGACTACTGCCGCTTTGCCAAGAGCCGTGCCGACGTCGTCAAGAGCTCCATCGTCGGCGTCATGCCCGCGGGCCTTTTCATGCTGCTGACCGGCGCTCTCATGAGCATCGTCACCGGCCAGTACGACATCTCGGCCATCCTCGTCTCCCTCGGCGTGCCAATTCTCGGGCTCATCGCCCTCGTGCTCGCCACCTGGACCACCAATGTCACCAACGCCTACTCCGGCGGCCTTGCCCTGAGCAACCTGCTCGGCTTTGACGAGAGCAAGTTCAAGATCACAACAGGCATTGCGGGCGCCATCGGCACTCTGCTGGCCGCCTTCGGCCTGCTGAACGCCTTCCAGGGCTTCCTCTCCCTCATGAGCGCCCTCATCCCGCCGCTTGCGGGCGTCATCATCGCCGCCTACTGGATAACCGGCAAGGGCAAGAAGGAAAACTTCCACTTCTCCCCCGGCTTCTCCGCCGCGGGCCTCATCGCCTTCATCGTCGGAGCGCTCGTGGCCTGCATCACCGGCGGTACCTTTGCCAGTTTCCCCGCCCTCGTCGAAGCCGTGCCCTTCCTGAACACGCCCTTCTTCGTCGGCCCGGTGAACGGCATCGTCGTCTCCCTCGTACTTTACGTTATTCTGGCCCCTCTCTCCCGCAAAAAGGCGGCCTGACCTCTCAACAAAAACGGCGGAAAAGGCG
>CAUAHS010000069.1 GCA_958428885.1 uncultured Eubacteriales bacterium | reverse complement strand
TGTGCGGCGCTCATAAGACGCGGCTTTTCCTGGGAGGAGGTCTCCTCCGCGGCGAAAAGGCTCAGTCATGGATTGGAGTTGGACGAATGAAAGTCGGTATGATCTCTCTCGGCTGCCCGAAAAACCGGGTCGCCTCGGAGCAGATGCTGCAAAAGCTCACTGACGCCGGCTACGAGCTGACGAACGACGAGACCGAGGCCGAGGCCATCGTCATAAACACCTGCGCCTTCATCGAGGACGCAAAGCAGGAGGCCATCAACACCATACTCGAGACGGCCCAGCTCAAGGAGACGGGCTCGCTCAAGCGGCTCGTCGTCGCTGGCTGCCTCTCCGAGCTCTACCGGGGCGAGATACTCTCCGAGATGCCCGAGGTTGACGCCGTCATCGGCGCCGGGAGCTATGACGACGTCGTCACGGCGCTCGAGGGCGCCGTGCGGGGCGAAAAACCCGTCATCATCGGCGACAACTGCGCCGCCGTGTCCGAGACCGGGCGCATAATCAGCACCGGCGACGTCTGGACCTACCTCCTCATAGCCGACGGCTGCGACAACTTCTGCTCCTACTGCCTGATCCCCAAGATCCGCGGGCGCTTCCGCTCGAGGCCCATGGAGAGGGTGCTCGCAGAGGCAAGACAGCTGGCGGAGCGCGGGTACAAAGAGCTCATTCTGGTTGCCCAGGACCTCACGCACTACGGCTTTGACCTCTACGGCAAGCCCAGCCTCGCCGCACTGCTGCGGGAGCTCTGCAAGATAGACGGCCTGCGCTGGATAAGGCTGCACTACCTCTATCCCCGCGAGCTGGACGACGAGCTCATCGAGGTCATCGCCTCGGAGCAGAAGATAGTCAAGTACATCGACATCCCCATCCAGCACATCAACGACCGCATACTCAAGCGCATGAACCGCCGCGACACGGGCGAGAGCATCCGAGCGCTCTTCAAAAAGCTGCGAGAGCGCATACCCGGCCTCGTGCTGCGCACCAGTCTCATCACCGGCCTGCCCGGCGAGGGCGAGGAGGAATTTGAGGAGCTCTGCGAGTTTTTGCGCGAGGCAAAGATAGAGCGTGCCGGGGTCTTCCCCTTCTCGCCCGAGGACGGGACGCCCGCTGCCAAGATGGAGTACCCGCCGAAGGACGTGGCCATGGAGCGCGCTGCTCTAGTGGAGCGGCTGCAGGCCGAGGTCATGGACGAGTGGGAGGACTCCCTCGTCGGGCGGGAGATCGAGGCCATCTGCGACTACATTGACCCGGAGACCGGCCTGGCTGTGGGCCGGAGCTACTTTGACTCCCCCGGCATCGACGGCAGCGCCGTCCTGGAGGGCGAGTGCAAGCCCGGAGATATCGTGACATTCCGCGTAGAGGCCGCAGAGGACGGCCAGCTCAGAGGGAGGATCATATGAAGCTCACCACCGCAAGCAAGATAACCATAGTCCGCGTAATCCTCATCCCCGTCGTGATACTCCTCATGTACCTCGACTTCAAGGGACACATGTATTGGGCGCTCTTCGTCTTTGCCGTCGCCTCCGTCTCCGACTTTGCGGACGGCTACATAGCGCGGCACTGCAACCAGGTGACGAACTTCGGCAAATTTCTCGACCCGCTGGCGGACAAGCTGCTGGTCATCTCGGTCATGCTGGTGTACGTGGACACCGGCCTCTTCCCCGCCTGGGCGGCCATGATAGTCATCGCGCGCGAGCTGGCCGTCACCGGTCTGCGACTCGTCGCCGTGGAGGGCGGCAAGGTCATCGCCGCCGCCTGGTCCGGCAAGATAAAGACCGCCTCGACCATGGTCTGCTTCATCCTGCTCATGCTGCCCGTGCCCGATTGGACGGTCACGGTCTGCTGGATAGTCGTGCTCGCCACCACCGTGTACTCGGGCATCGAATACTTTGTCAAGAACGCCTCGGTGTTCAAATAAGCCCACGTGCCGGCGCGGCGGGTCAGCCCCGCCGCGCCTTTTTCAAAGGTGCCTATGGAAAAAACTGCTGAAAAGAAAAACCGCTCCATCCGCCGCATGGCGCCCGTGCGCCTGGGGCTCGCGCTCTTCGCCCTGGCCGCCGTGGCGACCGTCACCTCCCTGCGAGGCAGCGACGAGGCCATGGTCTGGGTATACGACCACATAACGCACCCCTACCACGTCTTTATGTCTCAGCTCTGCTCACACGTCAGCTTCTCTGTGGCGGAGCTCTTCTACGCCGTGGTCATCCTGGGGCTCGCTGCCTATCTGCTCTGGAGCATATACCGCATGATCCGTTTCCCGGGAAAACTGTGGCAGCTCTACCGCCTCGTCCTCACGCTGGCTATGGCCGGGGCGCTGTTCTGGGCCGGGCTCACCGTCATGTGGACGCCCTGCTACTATGCGCCCGGTTTCTCGGAGCAGTCCGGCGTGGACGACGGACCGCTGGAGGTCTCCGAGCTCGAGACCGTCACGCGCTGGTTCGCATCTCTCGCAAGCGAATACGGCGACGAGGTGGCGCGCGATGCCGACGGAACATACATAGCCGACCGCGACTCCGTGCTCGACCGCGCGGCGGAGGTCTTTGAGGGTGCGGAGGCGCTCTACCCCTTCCTCGACGGGGCGCCGCTCCGGCCCAAGCCCATATATTTCTCGCGAATAATGAGCTACCTCGACTTCACGGGGTTCTTCTTCCCCATGACCGGCGAGGCGAACCTCAACATGGACTCCCCCGCCTTCCTGCTGCCCTCCACGAGCCAGCATGAGATAGCGCACCAGCGGGGCGTGGCGGCGGAGCAGGAGTGCAACTTCGTGGCCGTCCTCGCCTGCCTTGAGTCCGAGTATGCGGACTTCAACTACGCTGGTGCGGCTCTGGCCTATATCTACCTCGGCAACGCCCTTGCCGGCGTGGACTACGACGCCTATGCCGAGATCTACTACACCCTCTCCGACACCGTCCGCGCCGACTTCAAGGCGCAGTCGGCCTACTGGGACCAGTTCCGCGACAGCGTGCCGCAGAAGGCGTCGAACACCGTGTACGACTCCTTCCTCAAGTCCAATGACCAGGAGCTCGGCATGCAGAGCTACGGAGCGTGCGTGAATCTGCTGGTGCACTACTACATCGACGAGGCAAGGGAGGCGCTTGGATGAAGTACCGCGCGTTTTCAATATGGAGCTCGGCGGTGGACCTCATCGCTCTGGGAACACTGACGCTCATCATCAGCATCCCTGTCGTGACGATCTGCCCGGCGGTCACGGCGCTCTACTACTCCGTGGCAAAGTCCGTGCGCCGTGGCCGGGGCGGACCGTATAAGGAGTATTTCCGCTCCTTCAAGGAAAACATTTTGCAGGGCATCGCGCTCTCGGTCATTCTAGCGCTCTTTTGCGCCGTGGGCTTTTTCGCGGCGGTGTACGTCATCAACCGGCCGCAGAGCGAGACGGTGGACTTCTTTTACCGCGCTACGTTTTTCTTCGCCGTCATCGTGGCCTTCATCATTCTCGCCTTTGCCTGCCCGGTGCTCAGCCGGTTCAGGTTCAAGACGGCTCAGATCCTGCTCTTTTCCCTGCGTGTGGCTGTGAGGTTCCCGCTCAGGACGCTGGGGCTGCTTGCACTCTGGGCGGCCCTGGTCGCAGCCTGCTGGTACTTCCCTCCCGCCTTGCTCATCGCCCCGGGCGTCGGGACGCTCATCTCGACCTTCCTGCTCGACCCCGCCTTCCGGCACTACATGCCCGAGCGCGGTGAGTTCGACGAGGGTACGGACACCTGGTATCTCGAGTGATGGACATGAAACTGAAAAGAACGATATGCATACTCCTCACGCTCTCCTGTCTCGGCACCTTCTGTCTCGCCGCATCGGACCCGGCGGACGAGCCGCTGTTTCTCGACAGCCGGACCGTGCTGGTGGGCGACTCGCTGACCTGCCTGCTCATAGCTCAGTGGCTCCGGCCCGGAAACCTCCTGGGCGGCGCAAGCTACATGGCGGCGCCGAACAGCGCGGTGAACTACTTCTTTGAGGACTGGTGGCCTCTCGAACCCTTGGAGCAGAACACCTACTACTGTGATGCGTCCCCCGGGCTCGAGGGCCTGAGCTTCGCCGAAGCGGTGGAGGCCACGGAGGGCAAGTTCACGCGCGTGCTCTTTCTCATGGGCTCCAACAGCAGCACGTACTCCGTGGTGAGCGACTACACCGCCGCCATAGACTGCATGCTCGAGTACTGGCCGGACGCCGACATCTATATCCAGACCGTGCCGGACTCCTCCACCGGCGCCGTGGCGACGGAGCGGATAAACGGCATCATAGCCGACGCCGTGGCGGAGTACGAGGCATCGGGCGAGACCAGGGTCAAGCTGCTCGACACCAACTCCTGCTGGGGCGAGGGCTGCTATCTCTCCGACGGCGTGCACCTCACGGTGCTCGGGCTGCAAAAGTGGTACGAATACCTCGCAGCAAGCCTCGGTCCCCAGGCCTCCACGGACTCTGTATTCACCGCGGGCAGTCCGGCGGACCTTCGCCGTGCCAAGGCAGAACGCCTTGCGGCGTATCTCGCGCGCTATTGGTTCATAGTCTCACCTCTGGAGCGCTGAGGCGCAAAAATAAGATACAGCGGACGGACAGCCTTGTCCGTCCGCTTTTTACATTTTTCGAGCAGGATACCATTCGACACTTTTTGACATTTTGGTTGCTCGGCATTTTGTCGGAATGTGTCGATTTATGTAAACAAAAAAACTTTGTTTTTGGAAAGCTTTGTATTGCAATATCAGAGCCTTTGTGCTAAATTATTACTACAAAACGGCTTTCCTGCTTAAAAACATAGATCGCAGTCCGTGATTTGTAATAATAACGGAGGTTCTGATTATGGAAACCAAAACGCGCGTTCTTATTGCGGAGCCCGGAGAAGATTTGAGGAATTTGCTGGCATCGCACATTCAGGAGGACGAGGGCATGGAGCTTGCCGGCGCCACGGGCGACGGCGAGGAGGCGCTCTCCCTGGTCTCACAGCTGAGGCCGGACGTGCTGCTGACCGAGCTGATGCTGCCCAAGCTGGACGGACTGAGTCTGCTGCGCCGTGTGGCCGAGGTCAGCCCCGGCACGCGCTGCGTAGTCGTCTCCGGCTTCTGGAACGAGAGAGTCATTGCCGAGTGCTCCGAGCTCGGCGTGTGCTACTTCATCCCCAAGCCCTGCGATGCGGCTTCGGTGCTCGCCAACGTGAGGCAGCTCACCTCCGCCCGCCGGCCCCAGGCCGGGCGCATGCCCGTTGCACAGCCGCACACGGAGCCCAGCCTTGAGGCCATGGTCACGGATATCATCCACGAGATCGGCGTCCCCGCGCACATCAAGGGTTATCAGTATCTGCGTGAGGCCATCCTCATCACGATAAACGACATGGACGCCATCAACGCTGTCACCAAGGTCCTCTACCCCGCCGTGGCGCGCAAATTCTCCACCACTCCCTCCCGCGTTGAGCGCGCGATACGCCACGCCATCGAGGTCGCCTGGGACCGCGGCGACATCGAGACGCTGCAGAAGTTCTTCGGCTACACCGTCTCCAACATAAAGGGAAAGCCCACGAATTCCGAGTTCATCGCCATGATAGCCGACTGCATGAGCCTGCGCCGCAAGGCTGCGGCCGCCGCCAACTGAAAGCCTGTCCAAGACGCCGCGGCTTCTGCCGCGGCGTCTTTCTGCCTTTTTCGCGCTCGTGACGGCTTATAATTGCCGGGCCTTTGAAAGGAGGTCTGGTACTTATGAAGCAGCTTGCACAGTTTTGCTCCGCCGGGCCGGTCACGGCCTTTGTGACGGCGCTGGCGCTGTGCGCCTCGCTCTCCGGGCCCTGCCGGGCGGATTTTGACCCCGGCACCGACTATGGGGAGCTGATGATCGAGGCCGTCGCCTCCGGCGACGGGGAGGCCGGGCTGGAGGCAGAGACCGCCCGGAACGAAAAAATAGACTTCTTCGGCCTCGACGAGGAGAAAATAAGCTATGACGATCTTGCGCTGCTCGCCAAGGTGATACACACCGAGGCGGGCAGCGCCTGGCTTTCGATGGAGTGGAAGATGGCCGTGGGCGAGGTGCTCTTGAACCGCGTGGCCTCGCCGGAGTTCCCGGACACCCTCGCCGAATGCGCCTTCCAGCCGGGGCAGTACACCGCCGCGGACGAGGACTGGTTCGAGGTGCTGCTCCCCTTTCGGGACTGCGTGGAGGCCGCCTTCCGCCTGCTCTCGGGCGAGAGGGTATTGAACGACCCCTCCGTCGTGTTCCAGTCCGGCGGAAAACAGGGCAGCGGCGTAGCGCTCGAGCTCGAGGACGGCATCTACGGCAGCGTGTACTTCTGCTACTCATCACATCCTGAGCTTTACGGCTAATTTTGCACTAAATGTTGAAGAAAAAATGAAGAATTGAATTGTATGCCCCTCTCTGTTGTGGTAAACTATGCTTTGTTTAAACAGAGAGGGGCGTGTTCTGCTTGTTTGATCCAAACAACACATTCATGTACTGCCTCGTCGCCGTGGTGATAGTCTTTGTCATCGCCATGTCCGTGAGGTTCATCATCCTCGCCTGGCGCCGGGCGAAGAAGCTCGGCATCAGCACTCAGGTGCTCAGGCGCACGGCTGTCTCCGCGGCGGTGTTCACCATCGTGCCCGCCATCTCGATCCTGCTGGGCGTCATCGCGCTCTCCAAGGCGCTGGGTTTCCCGCTGCCCTGGCTGCGGCTCTCGGTCATCGGAGCGCTTACATATGAGACGCCGGCGGCGGCAAGCGCCGCACAGTCCGTCGGCATGGACCTCAGCCAGCTCATAACCGACCCCAAGGTCTTTGCCGCCATCGCCTGGGTCATGACGCTCGGCATCGTGCCCGGCACGATCCTCGTCCCCGCCTTCGGCAAGAAGATCGAAAACGGCATCATGCGCATCCGCTCCAAGGATGAGAAGTGGGGCTCCATCTTCATGTCCGCCCTCTTCCTCGGCATGATAAGCGCCTTCCTCGGCATGGTGTTCGGCACCATCCGTGACGGGCTCCAAGGCTGGATACCCTTCTTCGTCATGGTGGTCTCGGCGCTGCTCATGTGCGTGTGCGCCGTGTTCGTCAAGGTCCTCAAGTGGAGCTGGATGGAGCAGTACGCCCTCCCGCTGAGTATGCTGGGCGGCATGTTCCTCTCCATCCCCATCACGAACCTTGTGGATTCTCTCGTCTGAGGAGGCTTATGACATGGACAGCTACGATGCTTTCAGAGATTACGAACACCACGTGGGCCGCTGGTGGATGCTCACCGGCTTTGCCCTGCTGCTCGCCGTGCCCACGGCCATCTGCGTGAGATACGATGCCTGGCCGCCCATCACCTGGGTGCTCAAAGGTCTGCTCGGCGTCGCCCCCATCTACTGGACCGTCGGCACCATCGAGGTGCTGACCTATGTGCCCATGCTCGGCACCGGCGGCTCCTACCTCGGTTTCTTCACCGGCAACCTCACGAGCCTGAAGGTCCCCTGCGCGCTCAACGCCATGGAGGCCGCCGACGTGGAACCTGGCACCGAGGCGGGCGAGGTCATCTCCACCATCGCCATCGCCGTTTCCGCCCTCGTAACCACGGCGGTCATTGCCATCGGCGTGCTGCTGCTCAGCCAGATACGCGGTTTCCTGGAGTCGCCCGCGCTCCAGCCCGCCTTCGACAACATCCTGCCTGCGCTCTTCGGACCGCTCGCGGTGGTCTATGTGGCGAAGAACTGGAAGGTCGCCATGACCCCGCTGGTGTTCATGATAGTGCTCTTCATATGCGTGCCCTCTCTCGCCTCGTCCGCAAGCGTTCTCGTCCCCGTGGGCGCCCTGCTGGCAATAGGCGCAGCACGCATCCTCTACAAGAAAGGACTGATCTGATTGAAGAAGTTCATTGCCGCCGGAGCTGCCGGAGCCGTCGCCGCGCTCGCCGGCGTGGTCACCGCGCGGACCCTGGCCTTCAAGCCCAGGGCTGAGGAGCGTCCAGCTCCCGACGCCGCCAAGGTTGACGGCAAGAAGGTAGTGGACGACCTCGCGGCTATGATACGCTGCCGCACCGTCTCGAATCTCGACCACAGCCTCGAGGACGAGGCCGAGTTTGAGAAATTCCGTGCCCTGCTGCGTGAGCGCTTTCCCCTCATGCACGAGCACTGTCCGCCGGAGCGAATAGGCCGCAACGGTCTGCTCTTCACCTGGAAGGGCAAGACAAGCGAAGATCCCTCCGTCCTCATGGCTCACTACGACGTCGTGCCCGCGG
>CAUAHS010000068.1 GCA_958428885.1 uncultured Eubacteriales bacterium | reverse complement strand
TGGCCTCGATCTGGCGGATACGCTCACGGGTGACGTTGAACTCCTTGCCGACCTCCTCGAGGGTACGGGTACGGCCGTCCACTATGCCGAAACGGAGCTCCAGCACCTTCTTCTCGCGCGGGGTCAGCGTATCGAGCACGGTCATCAGCTGCTCACGCAGCAGCGAGAAGCTCGCGGCTTCAGAGGGCTCGGAGGCGTCCTCGTCGGGGATGAAGTCGCCGAGGTGGCTGTCCTCCTCCTCGCCTATGGGCGTCTCGAGGCTCACCGGCTCCTGAGCTATCTTGAGTATGTCGCGCACCTTGTCCACGGGCATGCCCATCTCCTCGGCTATCTCCTCCGCCGAGGGGTCGTGCCCCAGCTCCTGCAGCAGCTGGCGGGACACGCGGATGACCTTGTTTATGGTCTCCACCATGTGTACGGGGATGCGTATGGTCCTCGCCTGGTCGGCTATCGCGCGGGTTATCGCCTGGCGTATCCACCACGTGGCGTAGGTGGAGAACTTGTAGCCCTTCGTGTAGTCAAACTTGTCCACGGCTTTGATGAGGCCCAGGTTGCCCTCCTGTATGAGGTCCAGGAACAGCATGCCGCGTCCAACATAGCGCTTGGCTATGGACACGACCAGACGCAGGTTCGCCTCCGCCATGCGGCGCTTGGCCTCCTCGTCGCCGTCGGCCATCCTGCGGGCCAGGTCCTGCTCCTCCTCGGGCGTCAGCAGCGGCACCTTGCCTATCTCCTTGAGGTACATGCGCACCGGGTCGTCGGTGGAGAAGGTGTCCACCAGCGCGTCGGTGTCCGCGATCTCCTCCTCGGTGACCTCCTCTATCTCCTGCAGCTCCTCCAGCGCGGGCAGCGCCTCGTCGTCCAGCGGGGGCAGTATGTCCTCGCCCGAGGTGTCTATGCCCAGGTTCTCGAGCTTGTCGTAGAACTTGTCCAGCTCCTCCGGCTCCAGGTTCATGTCGTCGAGGACGTCCATCAGCTCCTTGCTGGTGAGCTTTCCGGCCTTTTTGCCCTTCTCGATGAGGGCGTTGAGCTTCTCCTCCTTCTGCTTTGCAAGCAGCTCGGGGGCCTCAGGCACGGGCGCCTCGGCGGTCTTGGCCGCCGCGCTCTTACGGCTCTTGTGCTTGACCTCAGTGGCCTCCGCCGCTGCGGCTTTCTTTTCATTCTCTGACATGGCTCATCCTCCGTAACTCTTTGTCTTTTTCATCCTGCCGGCGAGCTCCATGAGCTCCTCCGGCGTGGAGGCCGTATTACGTGGCCTCTCCCGCATTATAGCTATGTAATCCGCCAGCGCCCGCTTGCCGTTTGCCGCGGACTCCGGACTCTGTATGAGGCTCGTGAAGAGCGAGGCCTCCTCGGCTGTGAGTTCCCCGCTCAGCGCCGCCGGCGAGAGCTTGCCGCCCTCGTCCACGTGCCGCCTCAGCGCGGAGTATATCTGCCAGAGCTCCTTTGAGGAGAAGTCCCCCTCGCCGAGCTCGACGTTTTTGAAGAGCTCCGGGTCGATATACAGCAGCCTTATGACGCCCTGCTCCGCCGCTGCGGAGCGGGGATTTTCATATCTTATGCCCTGGGCCTGCGGCTGGCTCATGCGCACGGGCCTGAGCTGTTCGCGCTCATCCTTGCGCCGGGCAGCGGCAGCGCGCCTGCGCCGGAGCTGCTTGACCTCATCCTGCACCGCCTCCGGAGATACCCCGCACAGCGACGCCGCACGCATGGCGTAAACCTCGCGTGCCGCCCGGTCCGGCAGCTCCGCAATGACTCCGGCGGCGTCCTTGAGATAGCCCACCTTGCCCTCGTCCGTCCCGAGGTCGTACTTCGACTTAACCGCGTCGAGCCGGTATTCGACGTGGTTCTCGCTCTCCGCAAGCAGATTCTGAAACGCCTCCGGGCCCTTGGCCTTGATGAACTCGTCCGGGTCCTTGGCGCCCTTGACGGTCAGCACCCTGACCTTCAGCTCCAGCTTTTCGAGTATGCCTATCGCCCTCTGCGCCGCCTTTTTGCCGGCTTCATCCGCGTCGTAGGCGATGACGACCTCGTTTTTGTACCGCGAGATCAGCCGTGCCTGTTCCGGCGTCAGCGACGTGCCCAGCGAGGCCACCGCGCTGTCGAAGCCCGCCTGATGCAGGGACACGACGTCGATGTTGCCCTCGACGAGGATAATGTACCCGGATTTGGACTTTTTAGCCAGATTCAGGCCGAATAAGTTATGACTTTTGCTAAAAACCGGCGTTTCGGGGCTGTTGAGGTACTTCGGTTCCCCGTCGCCGAGGATGCGGCCTGAAAAGGCGATGACGTTCCCGCGCACATCGATGACCGGGAACATCAGGCGATTCCGGAAGGCATCGTACACGCCGCCGCTCTTTCCCCGGCGCACAAGACCCGCGTCATAGAGCTCGCGCTCCGTGTAGCCCTTCTGCTTCATCGCCGAGGTCAGCGACTCCCAGGTGTCCGGAGCGCAGCCGAGGCCGAAGCGCCTCGCCGTTGCTGGCGTTATACCGCGCCGGAGCATGTAGTCCACCGCCGCCGCCCCCGCCGGGGTGGACAGCTGCTCATAGAAAAACCTCGCCGCATCGCGGTTGAGCGCATACAGCCTGTCCCGCTTGGGCTTGCCGGGGTCATATTCCTGCTCCGGCACCTTCATCCCGGCTCGGCGGGCCAGAAACTCCACCGCCTCCGGAAAGCTCAGGTTTTCTATCTCCATTATGAAGTTTATCACGCTCCCGCCCTTGCCGCAGCCGAAGCAGTGGTATATCTGCTTCGAGGGCGACACCGAAAACGACGGCGTCTTTTCGCTGTGGAAGGGGCAGAGCCCGAACAGGTTCTGGCCGCTGCGCTTGGTCAGCGCCACGTATTCGCCGACCACGTCCTCAATGGGGTTCCGGTCGGCGAGCTCCTGTAAAAAGTCCTGAGAAAAGGCCAAACAGCTCGCCTCCCTTCTCAGCGTACCTGCCAGGACTTGGGTATGAACAAATCAGAATAGACGTCCATCACATACTTGTCCGTCATGCCCGAGACATAGTCCGTCGCCGCGCGCTCAATGCCCTCCTCGGCCGCAATGACGCGGTAGCCCTCAGGCAGCTTCTCGGGGTGGTTGACATAATATTCCCAGATGCTGTAAAGGATATTCCCGACCTTGCCCTCCTCGCCCTTGGCGACGGGGTTTTTGTAGACTTCAGCGTACATGAAGGCGGTGAATTCGTCCACGGCCTCGGCCATGGGGGCGGACATTTTGAGCTCTTCGGCGCTGTTTTGGATGACGTCCATGACGATGGTGTTGATGCGCTTGCTGTTGCGTGTGCCGATGCGCTCGCGGACTATCTGCGGCTCGTCGCCGGGGGAGAGAAGCCCCGCGCGCTCGGCGTCGTCAAGGTCGTGGTTTATGTAGGCGATGCGGTCGGCCATGCGGACGACGTCGGCCTCGAGGCTGCCTCGGGGCTCGCCGGTGGTGTGGTTGAGGATGCCGATGCGGGTCTCCTCGCAGAGGTTCAGACCGCGTCCGTCCTTTTCGAGCCTGTCCACGACGCGCAGGCTCTGCTCGTAGTGGCGGAAGCCGCCAGGGAAGATCTCGTTGAGCGCGCGCTCTCCGGCGTGGCCGAAGGGCGTGTGGCCGAGGTCGTGGCCAAGGGCGATGGCCTCGGTGAGGTCCTCGTTGAGCATGAGCGCGCGCGAGATGGTGCGGGCTATGCGTGCGACTTCGAGCGTGTGCGTGAGGCGGGTGCGGTAGTGGTCGCCCTCCGGCTGGAGGAAGACCTGGGTCTTGTGCTTGAGGCGGCGAAAGCTCTTGCAGTGGATGATGCGGTCGATGTCCCGCTGGAAGCAGGTGCGCACCTCGCATTCGGGCTCGGGCCTGAGTCTCCCGGCGCTGTTGCGCGCGAGGACACCCCGGGAGCAGACGAGCAGCTCCTCAGCCCGTTCTCTGGTCTCTCTTGGGCAGTTCATGGGCCTGACCTCCTTCGCACCGATTTTCGCTTACACTATCCTTATACTGCGTTCCTCGCAAAAACCCTTTATTTTTCCGAAAAAATTTTCTGCGGCCTGAAAACGCTGCCGGATATGCGCCCCCTGGCGCTGCCGGCGGTGACGTCGGTGAGCCGGTCGCAGAAGAGCTGGGCAGTGTCCGCGGGCAGGAGGGCGCTCACGGCGACGTCCGCGCCGAAGCTGGAGTCGAGGTCCACGGCGCCTAGGTCGCCGAGCAGGCGCTTGACGCGCTCGTACTGGGCGTAGCCGCAGACGGTCTCCACGAGGCTCCACTCGGCCATGCGGGCTCGCCCGGCGGCCTCAAGGGCCATGGACGCCGCCTTGGAGTAGGCGCGCACCAGCCCGCCGGAGCCGAGCAGGATGCCCCCGAAATAGCGCGTGACCACGCAGCAGACGTCCACGACGCCCGCCGAGCGGAAGACGTTGAGCGTCGGCTGGCCCGAGGTGCCGCCCGGCTCCCCGTCGTCCGACCAGCGCATCGCGCCGGTGTTCAGGACATAGGCCCAGACGTTGTGCGTGGCGTCCGCGTGTTTCTTGCGTATCTGCTCCACAAAGGCCATGGCCTCCGCCTCGCTCTCCGCGTGCTGCACCTGGCCTATGAAGCGCGACTTCTTGTCAATGTACTCCGCCTCGCCGTAGCCGGCGGGGATGATGTAGTCCGACATCGAAACACCCCGTTTCTTAATCGTATCATTGTACTATATCCCGCACCGCTCGTAAAGCGTCTGAAAAGTTTTTTGCCGCAAAAAAATCCCCCTTGACAAACGCCCGGGGGCATGGTATATTGCAGCCACAGTTAGTTAATTACTCAAGTAACTAACAGACAGACCAGGAGGTGAGCACGTGGCGGGCTTTGACGAGTCCAGACCGATATTCCTTCAGCTGGCGGAGATGCTGGAGGACGGGATAATCTCCGGCGCCTTTCCGGAGGAGGGGCAGATACCCTCCATCACGGAATACTCCGCGGCGCTGAAGATAAATCCCGCGACGGCGCTGAAGGGCATAAACCTGCTCGTTGAGGAGGGGCTTGTGTACAAGAAGCGCGGCGTCGGCATGTTCGTCGCGTCGGGGGCGAGGGAGAAGCTGCTGCAAAAGCGGCGGGATAGTTTTTATGTAAACCTCGCCCTGCCTACGGCGAAGGAGGCCAGAGCGCTGGGCCTCTCGCTGGAAGAGTTGCAAAAAATGATGGAAAGAGGATATAACGATGGCGATTGAGCTGAAAAATGTATCCAAGAGTTTCGGCGGCGTCAAGGCGCTCTCTGACGTCAGTGTGAGCTTCGGCGGCGGGAAGATATACGGCCTGCTGGGGAGCAACGGCGCGGGCAAGACGACGATGCTGAACATAATCACGAACCGGCTGTACGCGGACAGCGGCGAGGTGCTGATAGACGGCGAGAGGGCGCCGGGTCGCGACAGGGCGCTTGGCAAGGTGTACATGATGGCGGAGCAGAACCTGTTCCCGGACAGCATGAAGGTGAAGGCGGCGATAAGCGTGACGGCGGACTTCATACCGGGCTTTGACATGGAGCTCGCGCTGGAGCTGGCAAAGAAGTTCGGCCTGCCGCTGAACAAGAAGGTAAAGGCGCTCTCGACGGGCTACTCGAGCATACTGCGGATAGTCCTGGCGCTGTCGGCGGGGACGCCGTACGTCATCTTTGACGAGCCGGTGCTGGGATTGGACGCGCAGCACCGCGACATGTTCTACCGGCTGCTGATGGAGCACTGCGGCGGCGGGGAGCAGACGGTGATAGTCTCCACGCACCTGATACAGGAGGCGGCGCCGCTCATAGAGCACGCGGTCATCATCAAAGACGGCGAGATAATCCGAAACGCCCCGGCGGAGGAGCTCAAGGGAGCGGCGCACACGGTGACGGGCCCGGCGGGGCTGGTGGACGGCTACACCGCCGGACGCAGGGTGCTGAGCGCGACGTCGATAGGCGGGCTCAAGACGGCCTGCGTGGAGGGCGAGCCCGACGGGCGCATCCCCGCGGGGCTGGAGGTCAGCCCGATGGGCCTGCAGGACTACTTTATAAGTCTCATGAACGAGGAGGGCGCGAAATGAACTTCCTGCCTATTTTCAAGTACCGGCTGAAGGACGACCTGAGGGCCGTGGCGGTATTTTTGGCGGTGACGCTGCTGTGCACGGTGCTGGTGATATACGGCATAATGATAATGGTGGCGGAGATGGACGACAGGGTGGTGTCGAATTTCTCGATAGCGCTGACGGTGTTCTCGTTTGTGTTAGGCATAGTCACGGTGCGTGAGGACCTGCGGCTGGGGATACAAAACGGCGTATCGCGCGGCACGAGCCTTGGGGCGAGCTTTGCGGCCAACGTCGCGGCGGCGCTGGTGGCGTCGGCGGGCGTGACGCTTGTGGAGTGGCTGTCGGTGGTGACGCAGGAGGCGACGAACGCCAGCCTGATGAGCCTGTACGCGTTCATTTACGGCTATGACTCGAGCGCGATGGGGCAGTTCAAGAGCTTTCTGCTGAGCTTTGTCTGGAGCGGCTCGGCGGCGTTTGTGGGGACGTTCCTGTCGCTGATGTACTGGCGGCTGAGCAAGCTGTGGCGCTGGATCGTGACGCTGGGCATGGGCGCGGTGCTGGTACTGCTGCTGAATACGGCGACGATAAGCGTCGGGTTCCTGAACGCGGTGGTGCGGTTCTTCCGCTGGCTGGGCGCAGCGCCGCTGAACCTGTGCGTGTTCCTCATCTGCGTGGGCGCGGCGTTCGCAGTGTTCGATTGGCTGCTCGCCCGTAAGGCGCCCATCACCGCCGCAACAGCCTGACGCCCTGCGCTGCGCGCTTCGCGCGCGTTTGAAAGTTTCGTCCACCTTTTCAAAGGTGGCAGGGTGCAGGGGCAGAGCCCCTGCCCGCGCTCCGCAGAGCGCGGAATCCCCCTTTATGCTCATAAAAGATCAGGAAGGGGGTCTAAGGGGGAAACCCTATCAAGGGGTTTCCCCCTGAATTTTTTCTTCGCATTGTGCGTGTGCGCCGTTACGCTGGGTGGTGGTCGTTGCCCTGTCCTGCCATTCGACCCCATTTCTTTGGTGCTTGCCCAAAGAAACGGTGTCGAGCCACCAAAGAAAAGCGCCTTTTTACCCCGGCGGCTCCACCATTCGCGTGAGCGCTGCCGGTCGGTAGACTATACGTTCCTCGCCCGACTTGGGGCGGGGGTTGGTGCATCTGGGCAACAAAAAAGGACGCCCCGGGGGGCGTCCTTCTTGTCTTGTCACATGGCGTATTTCTTTATCTCGGGGCTGACGGTGTCAGGGTCGGCCGTCATGGTGATGGTGAACTTGATGCCCTCGCTCTCAGCGAAGCTCGAGAGCCAGTCAAGGAAATCCAGAACCTGCGCCTCCGTGCCGGCATTGAACATCTTGTGGAAGTTGTCTATGAAGATGTGGGAAATGTCGTAGTTGCCCGCTCTGAGTCCGCTGATGAAGCCTTTCATGAACTCAAAGGTGCCAATCTGGTAGTCGCTGGCGTGGATAAGGCGGGCCTGATACGGTATGTCGTAAGTGAGATTCTTGTCCTTCTCAATGCATATGACGTCGCCGTGTTCCTCATTGACTGCGGTGCGGACGAGCTCCACAAGGCGCTTGGTCTTGCCGGAACCTTTCAGGCCCACGAGTACCTTGACCATATTTGAATCACGCTCCTTAAACGTTTTTTGCAGTGCAGTAAAAATGGTAAGCCGTATCTTGTACATACAGCTTACCATTTTTTCAGCCCGAGTTCAACGGGTAAAATCAAAGTTAATATAATGTTTTATTTTGCCGCATCAGGCGCCGGGTTTGCCGAGCATC
The DNA here is from genome assembly GCA_958428885.1 of uncultured Eubacteriales bacterium. GTDB lineage: Bacteria > Bacillota > Clostridia > Oscillospirales > Oscillospiraceae > Scatomorpha. The sequence goes on along the minus strand of CAUAHS010000068.1, from coordinate 439 downwards.
TTGAACATATTCTTCTTGTACGCCTCGACGCCGGGCTGGTCGAAGGGGTTGACGCCGGACATGTAGCCGGAGATGGCGCAGGCGAGCTCGAAGAAGCAGACGAGCTCGGCATAACCGGCCTCGTCGCGGCGTTCCACGCTCACGCCGATGTTGGGTACGCCGCCGGAGATGTGCGCTGCCTTGACTGCATCGCGGGCGGTGCGGCAGATGTCGTGCAGGTCACGTCCGGCGAGGTAGTTGAGGCCGTCCGGGTCGCCCATGCCGAAGGGCACGGCAAAGTTGGTGAGCGACTTCTCAAAGGAGACGACCGTCTCATAGAGCTTGCGCGGGCCGTCCTGGACGTACTGGCCCATGGAGTGGAGGTCCGCGGTGTACTCGAGGGAGGCGGGGAAGATGCCGATGCCGTTTTTACCCTCGCTCTCGCCGTAGAGCTGCTTCC
>CAUAHS010000067.1 GCA_958428885.1 uncultured Eubacteriales bacterium | reverse complement strand
GTGGTGAACATAGACTCCACCGGATTGTGCCGGGCGGAGATACCGCACAGCCTCATGCGCGAGCTGAGGAGCTCCGTCATCTTCCTGGGCGCGCTGCTTGCGCGCTGCGGCGAGGCTAGGCTGTCGATGCCAGGCGGCTGCGAGCTGGGACCCAGGCCCATTGACCTGCACCTCATGGCTTTGCGTGCCCTCGGCGCCGAGATCGAGGAGAGCGGCGGCGACCTCATATGCCGCGCGGATAGGCTCAAAGGCGCGAGTATCGCCCTGCCCATGCCCAGCGTCGGCGCAACCGAGAACGCCATGCTCGCCGCCTGCGCAGCGGAGGGTGAAACGGTCATAATGAACGCCGCACGCGAACCCGAGATCGAGGAATTGCAGAGCTTCCTTCGTCTGCTCGGAGCGGAGGTAACCGGTGCCGGGACGGCCACAGTCAGCGTCCGCGGCTTTGAGCCAGTGCTCCGGGTAGGACACAGGATCATGCCGGACCGCATCGTCTCTGCGACGCTGCTGTGCGCAGTTGCCGCATCCGGCGGTGAAATTGAGCTGCGAGGCACAGACCCGGAGCGCTTTTCCACGGTTTTGCACTCGCTTTCAGAGTGCGGCTGTGATATAATACGCACAGGCGCAGGTGTGCGCCTTGTCTCCGACGGGAACCTGCGTGCGCCGAAGCCCGTCATAACAGGGCCGTATCCCGCCTTTCCGACGGACGCCCAGCCGCTCATGCTGGCAGCCTGCCTCAAGGCGAAGGGAACCTCGGTCTTTGTGGAGAACGTGTTCCAGAACCGTTTCCGCTACACCGAGGAGCTGACACGCCTGGGCGCCAGGATACATACCGAAGGTCGTGTCGCGGTGGTCACCGGTGTGCCGGAGCTTCACGGTGCGCCGACTGTGGCGACGGATCTTCGCGGCGGAGCGGCGCTCATAATCGCCGCCCTCTCGGCCGAGGGCGAGACGGAGATACTTGACTCCGGCCACATAGAGCGCGGCTACGAGAGTTTTGACATACGTTTGCGCGAACTTGGCGCCGAGATAGAGCGCACGGCATAGTGCGTAAAGGAGACTTCAAATGGCAGACCTTGTGCGGAATGGCAAGAAAAAAAGAACGGTCCGCAGGGCCTTGTACGGTCCGGGCGCCTTCCTCATAGCCTGTGCGGCGCTCATCTTCCTGATGAGCATCTTCTTCCGGGTGTCCTCGGTGGAGGTGCGCGGCAACTCCTACTACACCGCGGATGAGGTCGAGGAGGCCTCCGGCATCATCGACGGCGACAACCTGTTCTTCATCAACCGCTTTTCGGTGGTCAGCCGCATTGTCACTCGCCTGCCGTATGTGGAGAGCGTGGAGATAACGCGCTACCTGCCGAACAAGGTCGTCATCACGATAAGTGAGAGCCAGGCACTGGCCTGTGTCAGCTACGAGGGCGAGCCCTGGGTCATAGACCGCAGCTGCCGTATGCTGACGCAGGCGAGCGCGGCGGACGCCGCCTCGCTCATTGAGGTCCGGGGCATCACGCCTCTGACCGCCGAGGTTGGCGAGGTGTTTGAGACCGGCCCTGACGACACTGGCAAGCTCGAGTACCTCTGCGCCATCCTGGACCAGCTCCAGGAGCGCGGCATGGCCGCCGACGTCGGCTACATAGACATGACAAGCATAAATTCCCCGTCCTTCTCCTATCTGGACCGCTTCATCGTGAAGCTGGGCAATTTTGAGGAGACCGAATACCGCTTCGGCAAGCTGCTCTCCGCCGTGTCTCAGCTGGTGGACGGCGACCGGGGCACGATAGATGTTTCACCCGAGGGCACGAAGACGGTGTTCAGCCCGTTCTGAGCCGTAATGAAGGTGTAAATTGTGTTATGGAAACAAAAAATTGTTGACCGGACAGGGGAAAAGTTATAATATGAATAGAAGAAAAAAGAAAAGACCAGCCCGGCGGCCAGTGCCGCAAGGCGCTTCAAAAGATAACAGGGAGGCACCGAATATGTCTTATAAATCCGAAACGGGACCCGAGAATGTCGTAACGCTGAAAGTGGTTGGTGTCGGCGGCGCCGGCAACAACGTTGTCAACCGCATGGTGAAATCCGGCACGCAGGGCGTGGAGTTCATCTCCGTCAATACGGACAAGCAGGCGCTGAACGTCTCCAGCGCAAACTATAAAATTCAGATCGGCGAAAAGCTGACCCACGGACAGGGAGCGGGCTCTGACCCAGAGGTGGGCCGCAAGAGCGCGGAGGAGAGCCGCAACCAGATCGCCAAGGCCCTGGAGGACGCGGACATGGTGTTCATCACCGCCGGCATGGGCGGCGGCACCGGCACCGGCGCCGCTCCGACCGTGGCTGAGATAGCCCACGAGGCGGGCGCTCTCACCGTCGGCGTCGTCACCAAGCCCTTCAAGTTCGAGGGCAAGCGCCGCATGGATCAGGCCCTCGGCGGCATCAACTCCCTGCTCGGCAAGGTGGACTCCCTGCTTATAATCCCGAATGACCGCCTGAAGTACGCCACCGACCAGAAGGTCACGCTGGCCAACGCCTTCGAGATCGCGGACGACGTGCTGCGTCAGGCCGTCACCAGCATCTCCGACCTCATCAAGAACACCGGCTTCATCAACCTCGACTTTGCTGACGTCACCACGATAATGAAGGACGCCGGCTTCGCCCACATGGGCGTTGGCCACGCCGTCGGCAAGGGCAAGGCCGAAGAGGCCGCCAAGATGGCCGTCGCCAGCCCGCTGATGGAGACCTCCATAAACGGCGCCCACGGCGTGCTGATCAACGTCACCGGCTCCGAGGACATGGGCCTGGAGGATGTCGAGGCTGCCGCCAACCTCGTGCAGGAGGCCGCTCACCCGGACGCCAACATCATCTTCGGCGCCACCTTCGACAACACGCTTGACGACGAGATCCGCGTCACCGTCATCGCCACCGGCTTTGAGGAGGGCAAGGCCAAAGCCCCCGGCACCGAGGGCGCCGCAAAGCCCGCCCAGGCCGACGGACTGTACACTCAGGCAGCCCAGCAGGCCGCTCAGCCCCAGCAGCCCGCCCAGCAGCCGGCCGCTCCCCAGCAGCCCGCCCAGCAGGAGGACGACCCCTACGACACCATCTTCAAGATCTTCAACTCCCGCTGAGAAACTCCATTAAACGCCAACAATACCGGCCTCTCACCAGGGGCCGGTATCTTCATATCCGAAAGGGGGCACTGCGGTGAAGCTGCTGTACGCCGAGGACGAGCCCGCCATGGCGGAGGCCGTGACGGATATCCTGAACTACCACAACTTCATGGTCGACGCCGTAGCCGACGGGGCGGAGGCACTTTCCTACGCCCTCGCCGGGGACTACGACGGCATAATACTGGACATCATGCTGCCCAAAAAGAGCGGCCTTGAGGTGCTGCGTGAACTGCGTGAGGGCGGCTGCCGGACGCCTGTACTGCTCCTCACGGCGAAAGCCGAGGTTGAGGACCGCATACGTGGCCTGGACATGGGTGCGGACGACTATCTGCCCAAGCCCTTCGCCATGGGCGAGCTGCTGGCCCGCGTGAGGGCCATGCTCCGGCGTGCGGACGCCTATACGCCGGACGAGCTGAGCTTTGACGATCTGGTCCTCGACCGCCGGAGCAGCGAGCTGCGTTCCGCAGGCGGCGCCGTGACGCTGACCCGGCTGGAATGCCGGATGCTGGAGGCGCTGATGCTCAACCGAGGCGCCTGCCTCTCGACAGAGGAACTGCTCGTGAAGGTCTGGGGCTATGAAACGGAGGCCGAGCCGGGTGCGGTGTGGGTATACGTGTCCTACCTTCGCCGGAGGCTTGCCGCCGTGGGCTCGCGTGTGCGCATCAGGGCCAGGAGAGGCGTGGGCTACACGCTGGAGGCGGGCGATGCTTAAGACCCTGAGACGTAAATTCGTCGTGACCGCCATGGCCGCCGTGACGGTGCTCTTTCTGGTGATGCTCGGCGGCATAAACGGCGTGAACGTGTTCATCAGCTCACGGAATACGGACATGCTGCTGCTCTCGCTCACGGAGGGTGAGGGCACGATAAGGCCGGGACGCGAGGTCCCGGGCCTTTTTCGCCCGCCCCTGGATGAGGACGCCGCCCTGAGCGCCGTATATTTCACCGTGCGGCTCGATGGCGGTGGAGAGGCCGTGAGCGCTGACATATCGCACATTTCCTCAGTGACCGAGGCAGAGGCGGAGCGGTATGCGGAGGAGGCAGCGGCATCCGGAGAGCACGCTGGACGAGAGGGGCGGTTCAAATACCGCATCTCACGTGCCCGGGACGGGAAGGGGAGCCTCGCCGTATTCCTGGACGTGTCGGACGAGAGGCGGGCCATACTCACGGTCGGGGCACTCTCGCTGCTCGCCGGAGCCGGCTGCTGGCTGGCGGCCCTGCTGGCAGTGATGCTGCTCTCCAAGCGCGCAACAGGTCCCATAGCGGAGAGCATGGCCCGGCAGAAGCAGTTCATCACCGACGCGGGCCACGAGATAAAGACGCCGCTTGCCATAATACGCGCCAACGCCGACGCGCTGGAACTCCACCAGGGCGAGAGCCGCTGGAGCCGGAACATCAAGGGCCAGACCGAGCGGCTGGACATGCTGACAAAGCGCCTGCTCGCGCTCGCCCGACTGGACGAGGGCAGCCCAACGCCCGAGGAGACGGAGCTGGACCTCTCCGCGCTCGTGGAGGACGCCGCAGCGCAGTTCACCGAGCCTGCCGAAGCCGCCGGGCTGAGCCTCACAGCCGATGTTGAGCCCGGGCTGCGCCTCAGAGGAACGACGGAGGCCGTGACGGAGCTGGTGGGCATATTGCTCGATAACGCCGTCAAATACTCGGCGCCGGGCAGCGGGATAGCGCTCCGCCTCTCAAAAGAGGGCGCGCACATCCTCCTGCGCGTGCGAAACCGGAGCGCCGCCCCCGTGGCGGAGCCGGAGCGCCTCTTCGACCGCTTCTATCGCGGCGACGCCGCCCGTACCCAGAGCGGAGGCGGCACGGGCCTTGGCCTTGCCATAGCCCGCGCTCTGGCAGAGAGCATGGGAGGCACGCTCACCGCGGCAAAGCCGGGAGAGACCGACATGGAGTTCACGGCGAGGTTCTGACGCCGCGAAATTGCCGGAACACATATGAAACGCCCCGGGTCGGAAAAGGACCCGGGGCGTTTAGCTTCAGTTCCGCACAGCCGGTTTAAAAAAGTTTCGGCTGTGTCATTCGGACGGGGTTATCACCGCGCCCATGTTGGAAGCCTTGGCGCTCATGCCAAGGCCATGGCAGTTGAGCTGGGCAAGGTAGGTGTTCGTTATTTCGCTCGGATGGGCTATCCTCGTGATGCTGATGCTCCCGCTGTAAACGGCCTCTTCGCCGTTGTAGACGGTGAAGGCTATCGTGTCGGAGGTGGTATCGGGCTCCGGCATCCAGGCGAGTTCCTCGCCTGCCTCGCCGCCGGTTATCCTGCCGGAGCTGCACTCCGCCTCGATGCGCGTGTAGTCAAAGTCAAATTCAAACATGAACTGTATTCCGTAAAGGCTGCTTACGGCAAGGTTCGAGCTCCAGGTGACGCCGCTGGCGAGAATGCGCTCGTACTCCCCGAGCACCGCGGCGTCGTAGTCGCCGCCGTACGCTTCCTGTATCATCAGCGCCGTCGTGAGGCCGACATAGCTCCAGTTTTCGCCGTCGCGCCGGAGCAGCATGAACCTGTCGCCGCCGCTGTCGGTGCTGGTCAGCCAGCTGTCCTCGATGAGCATTCCGCCCGCGGGCATGACAGTTTCCGGGTCTGCCAGCTTATAGCGTGCGCCGAGCTTGAAGAGGCAGACCACGCCGCCGTCAGTGAGCTCGGCCTCACTGTACGAGGCGAGCTCGGTTATCTCCACCGCGCTGATATTGAGGTAGTCCATGTTTGCGGCCTGCTGCGCCGCACAGGCTCTGGCAAATTCCAGCACCTGTTCCGGGAAGTTCTCGGAAAGCCCAGCGTTGACGGTGATGGGTATGTCATAGTCGGGCGCATCCGTATGAGATGTAGCTGTCTGACCAGGTGCATCCGTCTGGTCAAGCGTATCCGTCTGGCCGGGCACGTCGGACGGCACGCCGTCGTCGGCTTCAACCTTTGGGTCGGTCAGAAAGCACACCGCCGCGCCGATACAGAGTATCGCGGCAAGCACGATCAGCCAGAACGCGGGCTTTTTGTATGTCAGCACCGACTTTATGCGGCCCTTCACCGCCGACTCGCCGAAAGCAAGCGGACAGGCGCTCACGCCGTGCCTTGGCCGGCTCAGGTCCAGCAGCGCCTGGGAATAGCCCGCGCGCTCCGAGACGTGCATTGCGCGTATCACGCGCTCGTCGCAGGCGAGCTCGATGTCGCGGCAGAACAGCGCATAGGCCAGCCAGACCAGAGGGTTGTACCAGTATGCGGCCAGAATGAGCCAGCCCAGCGGCTTTATGATGTGGTCACCGCGCGAGATGTGCGTCCGCTCGTGCGTCAGCACCTGAGAAAGCGTGCCGCCGTCAAGGCCGAAGGGCAGGTATATCCTGGGCCTGAAGAGCCCCAGTACAAAGGGGGAATCGACGCGCTCGCATTCAAAGGTATTTCCCTCGAGCCGGACCGCCTGAGCGACCCGCCGCCGCAGCCGCAGATAGCTTGTCAGCGCCCAGAGCAGCATGACCGCCGCACCCGCCAGCCAGACCACCGACGCGAGGGACAGCAGCACCTGCAGCGGGTTGACGCTCGCGGTGGGGCCCGGGGTGAAAGCGCCCGTAAAGACCGGGTTAATCGCCTCGTTCAGCACGCTGAGACCGGTGTTAAGCTCCGGCTCGGTGTTGGACATGATGCCCCGAGGCAGGGTCTCGGCGCTGGGGATGAGGCTCAGGGCGCTCTCAATGCTCACCGGCAGCACCAGCCGCAGGCCGACGATCGCCCACAGCAGCAGCCGGAACCGCTTCGGCGCCTTTTTGAGCAGGATGCGGAGCACAACGACGACAAGAATAAGCCAGCTCGCGGCGATGCCCATGTTCACTGTCTTGATGAATATGTCAGCCATCTCCACCGCCCTCCCTGTATTCGTCTATCATCCGCTGCATCTCGTCGAGCTCGGTGCCCGAGAGCCGCCGGTGTTTTGTAAAAGCCGCAATGAACGCCGGAAGAGAGCCGTCGAACTTCTTCTCCACAAGTTCGTCTATCTCGGCGGCCTGAACCTCGTCCTTCGATACCAGAGAGCGCACGACCGAATTCTCATTCACCAGTACGCCGCGCTCGGAGAGCCGCTTGATGACCGTGTACGTCGTCGTCGGCTTCCAGCCGAGCTGCTCCCGGCAGAGCGACACCAGCTCGCTGCTGCGCACCGGCTCGTGCTCCCAGAGAATCAGACAGAAGCGGTACTCGCTCTCGAAAACCTTGGGTGTCTCCATATGATCGCCTCCTCTAATCTGTTAGAGTGATTATAGTCTAACAGATTAGAGCTCGCGTGTCAAGCCCGAACTTGCAAAGTGACTTTGCCGGTGTTACAATGTCCAAAACCCGAAGGGAAGTGCATGTGTATGATACGCGCTGCGACCGCCGCTGACATCGACGCCATTGAGGTGAGCTATACTGAGCTGCTGGTCCATGAACAGGAGCACGGGAGCAACTCACAGTGGGTGCTTGGGGTCTACCCGACCCGGGCCACGGCGGAGCGGGCGGTCGGAGCCGGGACGATGTACGTTCTTGAGGAGGGCGGCCGCCTTTGCGCGAGTGTGATACTCAACTCATATCAGGCGCCGGAGTACCGCGAGGTGCCCTGGCTCTACCCGGCGGAGGACGAGCGGGTGCTGGTCATACACACGCTCTGCGTGCCGCCGACTATGGCCGGACACGGCTTCGGCACGCGGATGGTGGACTTCGCCTCCGGTTTCGCCTTCGGTCGGGGCATGGAGGTGCTGAGGCTGGATACGAACATAAAGAACCTGCCAGCCCAGCGGCTCTATCTCAAAAACGGCTGCCGCATAGCCGGAAGCCGCCGCTGCCTGCACGAAGGTGTCCTGGACACGGAGCTAGTATATCTGGAGCGCAAACTGTGAGGAAAAAAGCGCCGCCCGAGTGGGCGGCGCTTTTTATGGTGACGTTATCTCTTGTTGGACCTTCTCCAGATCTTCTGCTCCTCGGCGGCCTTGATGAGCTCGTCGCGGAAATCGGGGTGGGCGAGGGAGACGAGACTCTCAGCCCGCTCCCAGGTCGTGCGGCCGGCGAGGTTCGCAACGCCCTGCTCGGTGGCGAC
>CAUAHS010000066.1 GCA_958428885.1 uncultured Eubacteriales bacterium | reverse complement strand
GGCGTCCTCAAAGCCGCTGCCGCCGCAGGCGGCGAGACCGAGGATGAGCGCAAGACAGAGTGCAAGAGTTATCAGCTTTTTCATGTTGATGTCCTCCACTTGTTCACCTGTCCTCCCGGGCCTTGACGACCTTGAGACGCACGAATTCCTCGCGCTCCTTTTCCTCCAGCGCGTCGGAGATGCGGGCGATCTCGCTGTTGAGGCCGGGGATGACGATATTTTGCAGGGCGTTTGCCCTCTTTTGGGCCTTCTTGATGGCGTAGGCCAGGCGGTAGATGCAGTTTTCCGTCTCCGCCAGCTCGCGGATGAGGTCCTTGACCTCGGCGAACTTGAAATAGGCGTCGTCCAGGTCGGAGCTGGTGAAGGCGAGACCGTAGGGCGGACCGGAGGGCTCCTCCTCCGGTCCGGCGCTGACGACAGGGAGCTCCACGCCCATGACGCTGCGGAAGCGGATGGAGAAGCTGTCGTCGATCGGCACGGCGTTGGCGCCGCTCTCGGCGGAGCCGCCCATTGAGATCTCCGCAAGGCGCATCGAGGCGTAGGCCTCCGAGAAGGTGGAGTCTATCCGCGACTGCAAACTCTCGGCCTCGTCCATGAGGTCCATTATCTCGCGTATCAATATGTTGCGCTTGCGGTCCATCAGCTCATAGCCGTTGTCCGCCAGTGCGCGGGAACGCTTTGCGGCGTTCAGATTGCCCTTTGTGGGCGCTGTCTGCGCCAAGCTCTCACCTCCCTCTCAAGGAAACGGGCGCCGCTCACAGCTTGTGCTCGACCTGGACATAGTGCTCGTCGAGCACCTTGTCGGACACCCTGGAGAGCGCGTCACGCGGGAGTATCGAGAGCAGCTTCCAGCCGAGGTCGAGCGTGGCCTGGATGCTGCGGTCCTCGTACATGCCCTGGGTGATGAACTGCTTTTCGAGCTCGCTGCCGAACTTCAGGCTGAGCTTGTCGCCCTCCGAGAGCTCATCCTCGCCTATGACCGTGGCGAGGCTGCGGGCGCTTGCGACCTCGGAATAGCTTGCGAAGAGCTGGTTCGAGAGGTCCGGGTGGTCGGCCCTCGTGAAGCCCTCGCCCGTGCCGTCCTTCATGAGTCGGGAGAGGCTCGGCAGTATGCTCACCGGCGGATAGATGCCCTTTTGCGCCAGCTCGCGCGAGAGGACTATCTGACCCTCCGTGATGTAGCCCGTGAGGTCGGGGATGGGGTGGGAGATGTCGTCGCCCGGCATGGTGAGTATCGGCACCAGCGTGACGGAGCCGGGCTTGCCCCGGATGAGGCCCGCGCGCTCGTAGATGGAGGCGAGGTCGGAGTACATGTAGCTCGGGAAGCCCTTTCTCGAGGGTATCTCGCCCTTGGAGCTGGAGAACTCACGCAGAGCCTCGCAGTAGAAGGTCATGTCGGTCATGACGACGAGGACGTGGTAGCCGAGCTCGAAGGCCAGGTACTCCGCCGCGGTCATGGCGCAGCGCGGGGCGAGGATGCGCTCTATGATGGGGTCGGAGGCCATGTTCAGGTACATGACCGTCCTGCCCAGGGCGCCGGACTCCGCAAAGTCGCGCCGGAAATAGTCGGCGGTGTCGTTCTTGATGCCCATGGCGCAGAACACCGTGACGAAGCGCGCGTCGTCCCCCTCCGTGGCGATGACCCTCGCCTGGCGGACTATCTGGGCGGCGAGCTCGTTGTGGCTCATGCCCGCGCCGGAGAAGATGGGCAGTTTCTGCCCGCGGATGAGGGTGCAGGTGGCGTCTATGGAGCTGATGCCGGTGAGGATGAAGCTCCTGGGGTACTCGCGGGAGACGGGGTTGATGGCGGCGCCGTTGATGTCCCGGCGCTCGGCGGCGTAGACCTCGCTCATGCCGTCGATGGGCCGGCCGGTGCCGTCGAACACCCTGCCGAGTATCTCGTCCGAGAGGGCGATGGTCATCGGCTTGCCGAGGAAGCGCGTGCAGGCGCTCTCCATATCTATGCCGCTGGTGCCCTCAAAGACCTCGATGACGACGCGGTCGCCCTCTATGAGGATGACCCTGCCCCTGCGGCGGCTGCCGTCGGGGAGGAGTATCTCCGCCAGCTCGTCGTAGGTGGCGCCCTGCACGCCCTCAAGCGCGACGAGGGAGCCCTTTATTTCGGATAGACCCGTGTATTCTATGCGCATTCTGCCACCCCCTATGCGTTAGCGCGTCGCACGGAGGCGATGGCGTTGTCCACGAGCTCCGTGAAATAGTCGGCGCTCTTGCCGCCGCCGAGCTCGAACTTCATGCGCTCCAGCGCGGCGAACACGCCCGTATCCGTGAGCAGGCGCAGCGGTATGTTGGCCGTGACCAGGGCTTTCGCCCCGTCGTAGAGCCGGAGTATGACCCGCAGCATGCTCATCTGGTCGGCGGGCTTCATATAGGTGTCCGTCGGGTGGAAGGCGTTCTGCTGCAAAAAGCCCTCGCGTATGACCTTGGCCGTCTCGATTATGAGCTTCTGGTCGTCGGGCAGGATGTCCGCGCCGATGAGCTTGACGATCTCCATGAGGGAGGACTCCTCATTGAGCAGCGACATGATGCGGACACGCAGCTGGGTGAAGTCCTCGCCGAAATTCTCGTTGTACCAGGGGATGAGGTCGTTGAAATACTCGGTGTAGGACGTGGTCCAGTTGATGGAGGGGAAGTGGCGGGCGTAGGCGAGGGAGCGGTCCAGCGCCCAGAAGCACCTGACGAAGCGCTGGGTGTTCTGGGTCACGGGCTCCGAGAAATCGCCGCCCTGGGGGGAGACCGCGCCTATGACGGTGACGGAGCCCTCCGCCCCGCCGAGCGTGTCCACAAAGCCCGCGCGCTCGTAAAATCCGGCGAGGCGGCTGGGCAGATAGGCGGGGAAGCTCTCCTCGGCGGGCATCTCCTCCAGACGGCCGGACATCTCACGCAGAGCCTCCGCCCAGCGGGAGGTGGAGTCCGCCATCAGCGCGACGTGATAGCCCATGTCGCGGTAGTATTCGGCGATGGTCATGCCCGTGTAGATGGACGCCTCGCGGGCGGCGACGGGCATGTTGGAGGTGTTTGCGACGAGGATGGTCCGCTCCATGAGGGGGCGGCCGGTCCGCGGGTCCTTGAGCTCGCGGAACTCGTCGAGCACCTGGGTCATCTCGTTGCCGCGCTCGCCGCAGCCGAGATAGACGATTATGTCGGCGTCCGACCACTTGGCCAGCTGGTGCTGCACGACGGTCTTGCCCGCGCCGAATGGCCCGGGTATGGCCGCACAGCCGCCCTTGCCGACGGGGAAGAGCGTGTCTATGACCCTCTGGCCGGTGACCAGCGGGCGGTCTATGGGCCGGCGGTCCGTGAAAGGCCTCGGCTCGCGGACAGGCCAGCGCTGGGAGAGCGTCAGAGGAGTTTTGTTCCCCCGCTCGTCCTCCACGTAGGCGATGGGCTCCACGACCGTATAACTGCCGGAGGGTCTGACGTCCACGGCGTGGCCGGAGACCCCGGGCGGCACCATGGAGCGGTGCTCCGTCATCTCGCTCTCGCGGCATTTGGCGAAAAATTCGCCCGGCGAGAGCTCGTCGCCGTCCTTTATGAGCACCTCCACGTCCCAGAGCTTCTCCTCATCGAGGCTCTCTATGTTGATGCCCTTGGAGATGAAGCTGCCAGCGCGCTCCTCTATGGCCTGGAGCGGGCGTCCGATGCCGTCGAAGATGCCGCCGATCAGGCCGGGTCCGAGGCGGACGCTCATCGGCTCGTTGGTGGGGTACACGGGCTCTCCCGCGGAGAGGCCGCCGGAGTCCTCGTATATCTGCACGATGCTCTCCTCCCCGGCGGAGGACACGACCTCGCCGAAGAGGCGCTGCTTGCCGACATAGACAAGGCTCATACGCGGCAGACTCCGTCCCCCGCGCACCTTGACGACGGGGCCATTGACCCCGTGGATGTAATACTCGGTCTTATTCTCCATCTGCGTCCTCCAGACTGAAGCCGGTCATCTCAGAGAACCGGCCCTCCAGGTCCTCCAGCGCTGCGTCGAAGGTGAGGTCGATCTTCCGGCCCTTTTCGGCGCAGTCGAGCACCAGCCCGCCGAGGGTGAACGCACCCTCCTCAAAGCTCAGCTCGACGCCGGGAGCGGCGGCGGCGAGGTCCCGGGCATAGCCCATGTCCTCACGTCGCAGCCTGACCACGGCGCTGTGCGCTCCCGGAACGGCCTCCAGCGCGCGCCGGAGCTGGTCGGCGAGCGTGCCGGCGTACTCGGTCGAGTCGTGCAGCGCCAAAACGCGGCGGCGCACCTCGGCGAACACGTCGGCGGCGCAGTCCTCGCGGAACTGCAAGAGGCTGCGCGTCGCCGCGAGCCCCTCGCTCACCACGCGCTTGTTCTCGCGGACCTTGGCGTCCGCAAGGGCGGCGGCACGGCGTTTTGCGGCGGCGGCGGCCAGGTCCGCGGAGTATTTCTCGATGGCCTCGCGCTCCAGCCGTTCGGTCTCCTCGTTTATCCGGGCGGCATGCTGCTCGGCGGCGGTTATGACGGCGGAGGTGAAGCCTTTAAGTTTGCTTTTTTCTTCCTGCATGGGGCCACTCCTCAAATCTTGATGCCTATCGCCTCGTTTATGAGGCGGGTGATATAGTCCCTTGCGCGCACGGAACCACGGCTGTCCGCGATGATGTTCACCAGCGGCCGGCCCGCCGAGAGCTTGAGCTCGTCGAGCCGCTCCCGGCTGAGCGCGTAACAGCCCTCCGTGACGATGAGTATGGCGACGCCGCTGTCCGCACAGGCGCGGTTCACCGCGGCGTCCACCTCCTTTTTCGTGGCGGCGCGCACGCCCTCTATGCCGGCAAGGCGCATGCCCGTCAGCACGTCGGGGTCGTCCGAGATGCAAAAGCAGCGCATCAGAACAGGAGGATGACTATGGCGATCAGCAGGCCGTAGATCGCGATGCCCTCGGCCATGCCGACAAAGACTATGGACTTGCCGAAGCTGCCCTCGTTCTCGGTCAGAGCCCCGATGGCGGCGCAGGCGGAGTTCGAGACCGCGATGCCCGAGGCGATGCCGGAGATGCCGACGGCCAGGGCGGCGGCGAGATAGCCGATGGCCTTGGTCCAGTCGGTGCTGCCGGCGACGGCGGCGACCTCGGCGGCGTCGTTCGCGGCGGCGACGCCCTGGCTCAGGAATACGGCCGCAGTTGCGAACATCACGAGGAAGAACCCGCAGAGATTGGCGACGAGCGGCTTTTTGACGCTCTTGCCGGCCTTGGCACGGCGGGCGATCAGCCACAGCGGCAGGACGATCAGTACGAGAACGGCGATGAAGGGGCAGATGAGCTTTAGCATTGTTGGAACCTCCGATTATGAATAATCTTTATATATGGACAGCGCCGGTCATGCCGCGCGCTGGGCGGGGGAGGAGTAATCGATGTGCGCGGGCACGAAGGCCTTGCCTCTGCCCGTGTAGAAGCGGCCGAAGAGCTCGTAGAACTCGAGCCTCAGCGCCTGGATGCAGACCAGCGCCGCCTCGATGCCCATGACGATGACGTTGCCGAGGACGAGACCGAAGATGGAGTAGCCCCCGCTCGTCTCCGAGAGGGCGTAGACGATGAGCATCATGATGGCGTGGCAGATGGCGTAGGTGCCCACTCGCAGGAAGCTCAGGCAGTTCGAGAGCCAGCTCAAAAAGGCCTCGAACAGCTCGAAGAAGCCCTCGAGCAGCATCATGCCGACAGAGGTCTTGTGCTGCTCATGCGGCGCCAGACCGAGCATCATCACCAACGGCTCGCCCAGCCAGATGGAGAGCAGCAGCAGCGCCAGCACGCACCAGACCGCCCCGCTCGAGAGCAGACCGGTGGAAAAGAGCGCGTCGGAGGCGGCGCAGCTCACGATGCCCGCGAGAAAGAGCACGCCCGTCACTCCGTTGGCGGAGAAGAGGGCTTTGCGGTAGTCCTTCTGGCGGAAGCCCGTGAGGATGTTCATGACGCCGCAGATGAGGATGAGCACCACGCCGACGCCGGCGGTGGAGAGCAGTATCGTCACGACGCCGTCGCCCTCGAGCACCTTGAAGCCGGGGAGGAGGTGTTCGTTTCCGAACACGCTGCCGTATACGAAGCCGAACACGACGGCTGCGCAGCCCACGGCGGCGAGGATGCGGCCCAGCCACATGCCCTTTTTCTTGTAGAGCAGCAGGCCGAAGAGCACCAGCACCACGCCCTGACCCACGTCTCCGAACATGAGGCCGAAGAGCAGACAGTAGGTGATGAACATGAACACGCGCGGGTCGCTCTCGCCATAGGCGGGAGGTCCGTACATCTGCACGAAGGGCGCAAATATGCGCGAGAAGAAGCCCTGCGTGAACTTGACGGGGACGTGGCCGATGTCCGCGTGCCCGGGCTTGTCCAGCGAACAGACGCAGCCGAGGGCGTCGGCGGCGGTCTTGAACTCCTCCAGCTCGCTTGCCGGGAGCCAGCCGCAGAGATAGAACTCGTCGGCGCCCAGCGCGGCGAAGCGGCGCAGGTCATAGCTCTCGCTCATGTAGCGGAGGTAGGAGTAGCGGGAGAGGGCGCTCTCGCGCTCGCGGGCTTTCAGGGCGTCGAGCTCGGCACTGAGCTCCGAAGCCTGACGGCGGGCTTCCTCAGCCTCCGTGCGCAGCGCGGCGATGCGCTCTGAGGGGATGCCGGTCAGGCCCGCGGCGTTGGGTGCGTCCTCGCTCTCGAAGCCGTAGTCACGCAGGCGGTCCTCCTCGAGTATGGCCTCGCCGGGCAGGGTCAGCAGTATGCAGCAGACCCGTCCCTCCCTGAAGCCGGAGCGGAAGAGAAAGACACCGCGCTCGTGTTCCGCCTCGGCGCGGACCTCGTCCCAGATCGCGTCCTCGATGCTGCCGAAGTGGAGCTTCACGTGTTTCACGCCCAGCAGCTCCTCCAGGTCCACCGTCAGCAGCGAGAAGGGCTCCAGGCGGGCGATGAGCTCCTCGTTGTCGGCGGCGAGGCTCATCTCGGCGTTCCGGTGCGTGATGACCCGCGCTGCCTCGGCCGAGGTGGAGGAGATGTACTTTTCGCAGTCCTCCAGCTCATAGCCCAGACCCTCAAAGTCCTGGAACCGCGGCTCCACGCCCAGCTTGGAGAGCAGCGCGAGCGCCGCACTCAGCGCGGGGCGGTAGGGGTCGTCACCGGAGGGCGTGGTGAGCTCGCCCCGGCCAAAAACCTCGGAGGCGGGCAGCGGATGAAATTCCATGCCGAGCACGAGGCGTCTTATGGCCTCGTCCAGCTTTTCTGCCGGGCCGGAGACGACGGCCCTTAGCATTTTTTCTGTTGCCAAGCATCAACCCCCCCTTGGGAAAATAGTTTCGATTCAAAGTGTACGCCGCAAATGGGCGTCACAGTATGTATTGCGCGGGGCTCAGCCCGTATTGCAGCGCCACAAAGGCGCGGCGGAGCATGTCGGCCTCGTTCTCCTTGAGCGTGAGGAAGGCGTCCACAACGCAGAGGTTGGGCGTGCCGTGCATGACCTTGCGGTAAAAGGCGGTCTCCGCGGTGCGCACCAGCTGCTCGGGCGAGACGTCCTCCACCCCGGCGAGCCACTTGCCGAGCCTTGAGGCACGGATCAGCGCCACGGCGTCCTCGTCCGTGTCCGCCTCGAGTATGCGCCGCTCCATATCCCGGCCCAGCGCGCCCTCCAGCGGCAGCAGCATGTCCAGCGCCTGCTGCGTCGGCGTGCCGAAGCGGCGCAGGCGCAGAAGATACGAGACGTTGAGCATGTCCGTCCGGAAGGTGACGGTGCGCTGAAGCTCCTTCCTGGAGGGTCCCCGGTAGCCCGAGGCGAGGTGCTTGCCCAGTGCGCCGTAGAAGTGGGAGGCGAGCTGCATCGCCGCCTTTGTGAGGTCCGGGAGCCCGGTCTTGGGGTCTATCTCCATGGCGTTCAGGATGGGGGAATACAGGCTGTCCCGGACCGCCGCCTTGACGTCGTCAAAGCTCTTGGCGGTCTTGAGCCGCTCGAGATTCACGCTGCGCATCTGCCTTGCCGCCTGGCTGGGCAGGGGCACGAACTCGGCGATCGCCGTGTCCGACAGCCGCCGCAGCGTCGCAAGCAGGACCTTGAGCTCCACCTCGTAGGTCCAGAAGATGAGGTACCCCCTCGAGGCGTCGTTTGCGAAGCGGTAGAGCCGCTCGTAATCTTCGAAAAGGCAGCGATTGAGCGCCTCGGAAAACTGCTCGTCCGTGGCGCCCATGGCGGGCAGGGCGAGCGAAGCAGGCCGCCAGGCCTCGCTGCGGCCCAGGAAGGCCACCAGCTCGTCCGGGCTGCGCAGGGAGCCTATCTTGTCCTTGTCCTCCTGCGTGAGCAGGTGCGCATACATCGCGCGCGCCTCCGTGGCCAACGCGATATCCAGCGCTCGCAGGCCGCTGTTATTCATCGCTCTTACCTGTGACTATGTCGAACA
>CAUAHS010000065.1 GCA_958428885.1 uncultured Eubacteriales bacterium | reverse complement strand
CTCGCAGAGCGCCGCCGGGTCGGAGATGCCGCCGCCGAGACCAGGGAGCAGCGGGCGCAATGCCTCGAGCTCCGCCACGGCGACGGAGCGGCCGGACACCGGGTCCGAGAGCCCGTTGCCCGTGTCCCGGAGCGCACGCAGAGCGACGGTTTTGCCGCCGAGCGTCACCGCGAGGGGCAGTATCTCCCGCTCCGCCCGTTTGCCGATGCGCCGGAACACCAGCGATACCGCGGCATAGCACAGCGCAAAGGAGAGCACCAGCACCCGCATGGACACCGGGACATAGACAGTCCCGCCGTAGGCATTCGTCCCCGCGAGCATGGACGCCGCCCAGACCGCGCCTCCGAACGCCGCGGACACGGCGAGGAAGATTACGAGGCAGCGCAAGAGCCGCCGCTCCCCGCCGAAGGCGATGAGCGCCATGAATACCGCAGGCACGAGCTTCATCGGTGCGTATGTAAGAAAGCCCATGCCCGGCAGGACACAGGCAACGGCCCACAGCCCGCCGAGTACGGCGGCGAGGGCGAGCCTCCAGCGGTGCAGTACCGCCCCCGCCGCCCTGGCGGAGCAGAGCAGCAGGAAATAGTCGATGACCGCGTTGAGCGCAAAGAGGCTGTCAAGGTAAATAGTCTCCACGGACAAATCATACACCGCCTCGATTGCGGATATTGTCATTTACAAGCCCTCTCCGAATGTGGTAAAATACTTCGAGATTGGGCTTTGCGGAGAATATTTACAAATTCGCCCTTTTAATATCCGGCAAAAGATATTACAATTTACTTTTAGTAATGCTTGAGGTGATGGGGATGGACCAGAAACCCGTTTACAAGCGCGTTCTGCTCAAGATAAGCGGCGAGGCGCTTGCGGGAGAGAAAAAGACCGGACTGGACTTCGGCGTCATCGGCGAGGTCTGCGAGGCGGTCAAGCGCTGTGTGGACATGGGCGTCGAAGTGGGCGTCGTCATAGGCGGCGGCAACTTCTGGCGCGGCGTCAAGGACGGCGAAGGCAAGATCGAGCGCACACGGGCAGACCACATGGGCATGCTTGCGACGGTGATGAACTGCCTCGCGGTTGCGGACGTCATGGAGCAGCACGGCGTGGACGTGCGCGTGCAGACCGCCATCGAGATGCGCGCGATAGCCGAGCCGTATATCCGCCTGCGCGCCATGAGGCACCTTTCAAAGGGGCGTGTGGTGCTCTTCGCCTGCGGCACGGGCTGTCCGTACTTCTCGACGGACACGGCGGCTGTGCTCCGTGCGGCGGAGATAGAGGCCGACGCCATACTGCTCGCCAAGAACATCGACGGCGTGTACTCGGCCGACCCGAAGATAGACACCAGCGCCATAAAATACGACGCCATAAGCTATGACGAGGTGCTGGCGCAGCATCTCGCGGTCATGGACTCCACGGCGACGAGCCTGTCCATGGATAACGACATCCCGGTCATAGTTTTCGCGCTCAAGGACCCGGAGAACATCGTCCGTGCCGTTTTGGGAGAAAAGGTCGGCACGGTTGTAAAAAAATAAACAGGAGGAATGAACATGGCCACCGGTTATGAAGAATTTGAAGCGAAAATGAAAAAGACCTCGGAGCTGCTCGGCGTGAGCTTCGCCTCCGTGCGCGCTGGCAGGGCCAACGCCGGCGTACTGGACCAGATCCAGGTCGACTACTACGGCACCCCGACGCCCATCCAGCAGATAGCCACCATCTCGACCCCCGACCCCCGCAGCCTGCTCATCCAGCCCTGGGATTCCTCCACGCTGAAGTCCATCGAGAAGGCCATCCTGGCCTCCGACCTCGGCATCAACCCGCAGAACGACGGGCGCAGCATCCGCCTGGTGTTCCCGCAGCTGACCGAGGAGCGCCGCAAGGAGCTGGTCAAGCAGGTCAAGAAGTACGCCGAGGACGCCAAGGTCGCCGTGCGCAACATCCGCCGCGACGCGATGGACAAGTTCAAGGCTCAGAAGAAGTCCTCCGAGATCACCGAGGACGACTACAAGATCGCCGAGAAGGACCTGCAGAAGCTCACCGACGACTGGATAAAGGAGATCGACAAGATCGCCGAGAAGAAGGAAAAAGAGCTTTTCGAGATATAAAATGGCCATATTTAAAACCAAAAAGGCGGAGGAGACGGGCGAAGCCCGCCTCCCCCGCCACATTGCCATCATACTGGACGGCAACGGCCGCTGGGCCAAAAAGCGCGGTCTGCCCCGCACCGCGGGACATGCCGCCGGGGCGGAGACTTTCCGCCGCATCGCCACTTACTGCAAGAACATAGGCATCGAATACCTCACGGTGTACGCCTTTTCCACGGAGAACTGGAAGCGCCCGCGCGAGGAGATAGACGCCATAATGAACCTGCTCGGCAAGTATCTGCGGGAGTCCGTGGAGACCATGGAGCGCGACCACATAAAGCTCAAAATACTCGGGGACCCCGCCGTCCTTTCACCTGAGCTGCGTGAGCTCATCGATGAGACGGCGGATATTTCCACGCGCTACGAGGGCTTCCAGGCCAACGTCTGCCTCAACTACGGCGGGCGGGACGAGATAGTCCGCGCTGCCATGCGCTACGCCGAGGACTACAAGGCCGGGAAAGCCGGACCGCTGACCGAGGAGAGCTTTTCAAACTACATGTTTTCGGCGGGCATACCCGACCCCGACCTCGTGATACGCCCCGGCGGGGAGATGCGGCTCTCGAACTTCCTGATGTGGGAGTCCGCGTATTCTGAGCTCATCTTCACGGACGTGCTCTGGCCGGACTTCACGGAGCGGGATATTGATGCGGCGCTGGAGGAATACCGGCGGCGTGACAGAAGGTTTGGTGGTATCAAGAAATGAAGCAGAGACTCATAGTCGCCGGCATAGGCATACCCGTACTGCTTTTGATACTCCTCGCGTGCCCGGCCTGGGCCACGGCAGCTATGTGCGCGCTGCTCTCGGCGGTGGGCTGCTACGAGCTCATGCACGCCGTGGGCGGTGAGGAGTGGAAGCGCCTCGCCCCGCTGACCGTCGCCTCCGGAGCGCTCGCCTTCTGTGCGGGACACGGCATCATCGACGGCATGGCGCTCATGGCCTGGGTGTTCCTCACCGTGGTCTACGTCTTTGCGACGGCCATAGTGACGCACGGCAAGCCCGGCGCTGTGAGCTTCAAAACGGACATGGCGGGCCTCTTCGGCGCGCTGGCGCTGCCCCTCGGCTTTGCCAGCCTCGCGATGCTCAGGGACCTCTCGGCGGCCGTCGTGCTCGCGCCCTTCGTCGGCGCTTTCATGAGCGACACCGGCGCCTTCTTCGCCGGACGTGCCTTCGGCAAGCGCAAGCTCGCCCCGGCGGTCAGCCCGAACAAGACCGTCGCCGGCTGCATCGGCGGCTTTGTCGGCAGCATAGCCGGCATGGCGGTGTTCCACGTCATCGTCAAGGCGACGGTGCATCTCGACATCGGCTGGGCCAACATCCTCATAATGGGCGTGCTCGGCAGCCTCTTCGGCCAGCTGGGCGATCTGAGCTTCTCCGTCATAAAGCGTGAATTCGGCATCAAGGACTACGGCACCATTTTCCCCGGCCACGGCGGCGTGCTCGACAGGTTCGACAGCGTGCTCTTCGTGTCCCCGGCGTATCTGCTGTTCCTCCTTTTCTTCTTCGCATGAGGTGGGATAAAAGATGATTAAAAGCACAGCAATCCTCGGCTCTACCGGCAGCATAGGCCGCCAGAGCGTCGAGGTCTGCAAGCGTCTCGGCATCCGAGCCGAGGCGCTGACCACGAATAAGAATATCGGCCTGCTCATGGAGCAGATCAAGGTCCTGCGCCCCAAGTACGTCGCCGCCTTCGACGAGGGCGCGGCTGAGCGGCTTCGTGCCGAATTGCAGGGCACGGACGTCACCGTCGGCCCGGCGGGCGAGGCGGGACTCATAGAGGCGGCAACGCTGGAGGGCGCCGAATGCGTCGTCACCGCCGTTTCCGGCTCGGTGGGCCTGCGCCCAACGCAGGCGGCCATCGACGCAAAACGCCGCATAGCCCTCGCCAACAAGGAGACGCTGGTCTGCGCGGGCAGTGTCGTCATGGCCCGAGCGCGGGAAAAGGGTGCGGAGATAGTGCCGGTGGATTCGGAACATTCCGCCGTCTTTCAGTGTCTAACGGGCAGACGCGGAGAGCTCAGAAAGATACTGCTCACCGGCTCCGGCGGCCCCTTCAGGGGCTGGACCCGGGAGCAGACAGCCGACGTCACCCCTGAGATGGCCGTAAAGCATCCGAACTGGTCCATGGGCGCCAAGATAAGCGTCGATTCGGCCACAATGATGAACAAGGGCCTCGAATTCATAGAGGCCATGCACCTCTTTGCGGTCAGACCGGAGGACATCGAGATTCTCATACACCCGGAGAGCGTGGTCCACTCGGCGGTGGAGCTCCTGGACGGCACCGTCATCGCCCAGCTGGGCGTGGCGGACATGGAGCTGCCCATCCAGTACGCTCTGACCTGGCCGGAGCGCCGCCCCTCTGCGGCGGAGCGGCTCGACCTCACCGCCCTCGCCGGACTGCACTTTTTGAAGCCGGACTTTGAAAAACTGCCCTGCCTCGCTCTGGCTGTGGACTGCGCGAAACGCGGCGGAACGGCGCCTACGGTGCTGTCCGCGGCTAACGAAGCGGCGGTTGCGCTGTTTTTGTCGCGCCGGCTTGGGTATAATGAGATATATGACTGTGTTGCCGCGGCTCTCGGCAGCATAGATTTCATTGCGGAGCCATCCCTTGAGGACATCCTCGCAGCGGACGCTGCGGCCCGCGCATTTGTAAGGGAGCGTTTTTCCTGATGTATATCATCCTCGCGATCATCTTTTTCGGCGTGCTCATCGCCATCCACGAGTTCGGCCACTTCTCGGCCGCAAAGCTGCTGGGCGTCAAGGTCAACGAATTCGCCATAGGTATGGGCCCGGCCATTGTCAAGAAGCAGAAGGGCGAGACGCTGTATTCGCTCCGCTGCCTGCCCATCGGCGGCTACTGCGCCATGGAGGGCGAGGACGAGGACACCGGCGACCCCCGCAGTTTCACGATCCAGCCCGGCTGGAAGAAGTTCATAATCCTCGTCGCCGGCAGCTTTATGAACTTCCTGCTCGGCCTTGTCATCGTGCTCATCATCTACTCGAGCGCAGCGGGGTTCTACTCGCCGGTCATCGCCGGGTTCGTGGACGGCTGCCCCTACGAGGGCGAGACCGCCCTCCAGACCGGCGACGAGCTCTACAAGATCGACGGCCACAGGATATACTTCGCCTCCAACGTCAGCACAATCCTCTCCCGCGGCGGCGAGACGCACGACATTGTCGTCATCCGCGACGGGGAGAAGGTGGAGCTCAAAGACTTCACCCTCACGCCGAGGGAGTACGAGGGCTACACCGCGCCCATGTACGGCTTCACCTTCGCAATGGAGGAGGCCACGTTCTGGAGCACGCTGAAGTATTCGTGGTACAACACGCTGGATTTCGTGCGCACCGTCTGGTTCGCGCTCTCCGACCTCGTCGCGGGAGCGGTGGGCGTTGACGAGCTCACAGGCCCTGTGGGCATCGTCGACCTGATAAACGACGTCGGCCAGAGCGCTGAGTCCACAAAAATGGCCCTCTCCGACATCGCCTATCTCGGCGCGTTCATAGCCGTGAACATCGCGGTGATGAATCTGCTTCCCCTGCCCGCGCTCGACGGCGGCAGGGTGTTCTTCCTCATCCTCAACGGCATCGTGCACCTCGTCTCCAAACGGCGCATCCCCGCGAGGTACGAGGGCTATGTCCACGCTGCCGGCATGGTGCTGCTGCTGGGACTTTCCGCATACGTCATGTATAACGATATTGCGAGGCTGATAAGATGACAACCAGAGACAAGACAAAGAGAATTTACGCAGGAGGCGTCGCCATCGGAGGCGGCGCCCCTGTTTCCGTTCAGTCCATGTGCTGCACCAAGACCCAGGACGTGGACGCCACGCTCCGGCAGATAAGCGCCCTCGCCGCCGCGGGCTGCGATATAGTCCGCCTCGCCGTGCCGGATATGGACGCCGCCCGCGCCATCTCCGCGATAAAGGAGCGCTCGCCCCTGCCCATCGTGGCCGACATACACTTCGACTACAAGCTCGCCATCGAGGCGGCTCAGCGCGGTGCGGACAAGATACGCATCAACCCCGGCAACATCGGCGGGCCTGACAAGGTCGCCGCCGTAGCCCGGGAGTGCAGTTTACATAACACACCCATCCGCATAGGCGTAAACGGCGGCAGCCTGGAAAAACCGCTGCTTGAAAAGTACGGCCACCCGACGGAGGCGATGCTCGAGTCCGCAAAGGGGCACATAAAGCTGCTGAACGACTGCGGCTTTGACGACATCTGCCTCTCGATGAAGGCCTCGTCTGCGGCGCTGACCGTGGCGGCCTACCGCCTCGCGGCGGCGGAACTGCCGTATCCGCTGCACCTGGGCGTGACGGAGACGGGCACGGCGTATAACGGCGTCATCAAGTCCGCCGTCGGCATCGGCACGCTGCTCATGGAGGGCATAGGCGACACGATCCGCGTCTCGCTCACCGCCGACCCGGTGGAGGAAGTGCGCGCGGGCGTGGCGATACTCAAGGCAGCCGGGCTCAAAAAGGGCGGAGTGCGCTTTGTCTCCTGCCCGACCTGCGGGCGCACGGAGATAGACCTCATCGGCCTCGCCCACGAGGTGGAGGACAAGCTCCGCGGCATGGACCGAGACATCACCGTCGCCGTCATGGGCTGCGTCGTGAACGGCCCGGGCGAGGCGCGCGAGGCCGATTACGGCGTCGCCGGCGGCAAGGGCTGCGGTCTGCTCTTCAAGAAGGGCGAGATTGTGCGCAAGGTGCCCGAGAGCGAGCTCTGTTCCGCGCTCATGGAGCTCATAGAAAGCGGGGAAGGCGAATGAGCGCGGGCTGCATAGGCTTCCTCGAGATCTTCCCGGACTGTGCCGCGCTGGGCGACATGTGCGGCGGCCTCGACAAGGCCGAGGTCAGCTCCGTCGTGGTCAACCGCGCTGAGCGGACGATGGAGATCGAGGCCCGCTTCACCCGCGCTCCCGCCCCGGCGGAGCTGAGCGGGCTCGAGCACGAGCTCTGCGAGGTGTTCGGCCTCGCCAACGTGCGCATCGCCGCGGACTACCCCCGCCAGGGGGCGGAGCGCAAGGGCAGCTCCTCACGCGTGCTCTTCGGCAAGGCGCTCAAGGAGCCCAAGCCGGTGGAGATGTCCACGCTCAACCTCGAGAGCGGCACCGTAGTCGTCAAGGGCGAGGTCTTTGCCGTCAACAACCGCGAGATACAAAAGCGCGGTGCCTCGGTGCTCAGCTTCGACATGACCGACTACACCGGCAGCGTCCGCATCAACAAATTCTTCGACAAGAGCGAGGACGCCGCCGTCCTCGGCAAGATAAAGACCGGGGCGACGCTCATCGTCCGAGGCCGGACGACGTACAACAAGTTTGACAACGACATGGTCATCGAGCCCTACTCGATAATCGAGTCCGAGGCCGAGCTGCGCCCGGACACCGCCGAGGAAAAGCGCGTGGAGCTCCACTTCCACACCCGCTACTCGACGCTCGATGCGCTGACCGACCCGGCAAAGGCCGTGCAGCGTGCCGCCGCCTGGGGGCACAAGGCCATAGCCGTCACCGACCACGGCACTGCCCAGGCCTTCCCCGAGATGAGCAAGGCGGGGAAGAAGTACGGCGTCAAGATACTCTACGGCATCGAGGGCTACTACGTAAACGACGTGGAGGAGCGCCCCGCCGTGCGCGGCAAGTGCGACAGCCTGCTCGACTGCGAGTTCGTCGCCTTCGACGTGGAGACCACGGGCCTCTCCGCGGTGACGGACCGCCTGACCGAGATCGGCGCGGTGCTCTTCAAGGGCGGCGAGGTGCGCGACAAGTTCAGCACCTTCGTGGACCCGAAGATGCCCATACCCGCGAACATCACGGAGCTCACCGGCATCCGCGACAGCGACGTCGCCGGGGCTCCGAGCGAGGCTGAGGCCATGCGGGCCTTCCTCGACTTCGTGGGCGACCGGCCCATAATCGCGCACAACGCGAGTTTCGACACCGGCTTCATGGCCGCCGCCTGCGAGCGGAGCGGCATATACTTCGAGCCCGTGGTGCTCGACACGCTGGTGCTCTCCCAGCGCCTGCTGCCGGAGCTCAAGCGCCACAAGCTGGACATAGTCAGCAAGCACCTGGGCCTGCCCGAGTTCAACCACCACCGCGCCTTTGACGACGCCGAGGTCGTCGCACGCATGATGGAGAAGTTCATCCCCATGCTCCAGA
Source organism: uncultured Eubacteriales bacterium (assembly GCA_958428885.1). Lineage (GTDB taxonomy): Bacteria > Bacillota > Clostridia > Oscillospirales > Oscillospiraceae > Scatomorpha. The sequence goes on along the minus strand of CAUAHS010000065.1, from coordinate 230 downwards.
GCCACGGTGCGGAGCGCGTCTCGGACATAGACGGCGTGCTGCGCAAGCTCTCGGGCGCAGGCACGCGCAAGGTGCGGCACATAAGCCTGCTGGTGCGCAACAAGGTGGGCCTCAAGAACCTCTACAAGCTCATCTCCGCCTCCTACCTCAAGCACTACAGCCGCAACCCGATCATACCGCGCAGCCTGCTGGAGCGGCACCGCGAGGGCCTGCTCATAGGCTCGGCCTGC
>CAUAHS010000064.1 GCA_958428885.1 uncultured Eubacteriales bacterium | reverse complement strand
CGCGAGAACGAGAGCATCAAGAAAAATCACCACGCCTATCTCCAGAGCCTCCACGCCGACGGCGGCGCCGAATACGAAGCCGCCGTTGCCGAGCGCAGGAAGCAATATCTCGACCGCCTCCGCAAGGCCCCGCAATAAGAGACGAAAGAAAAAACGCCGCCCATTCGGGCGGCGTTTTTTTGTTGGAATACAGGAGAAGCGGAAGTCCCCCGGTGAGGCTTCTCAGCCGAAGAACTTGTTGTGTATGGCCTGGACGGCCTGGTCGGCGTAGCCCTTTTCGATGAGGACGGAGACCTTTATCTCGGAGGTCGAGATCATCTGGATGTTGATCTTGGCGTCATACAGCGCCTCGAACATCAGCGCAGCAATGCCGGAGGCGCTCATCATGCCGGCGCCGACTATGCTGACCTTGCAGACGTTCGTGTCCACGCTCAGGTGGTCGAAGCCGATGGACTCCTGCAGCTCGGAGAGCGCCTCTGCCGCCGCGTCGGCGTCCTGAAGCGGCACGGTGAAGCTTATGTCGTTCGTGCCCTGCTTGCCGTAGGACTGGAGTATGATGTCCACGTTTATCTTCGCCCGGGCCATCGTGTTGAACACACGGAACGCTATGCCGGGCTCATCGGGCACGCCAACGACCGCTATGCGCGCCACGTCATTGTCCTTTGCTATGCCGCTTATCTTCATCTCTTCCATCTTCTTTGCGACCTCCTTAACTTTTGTGCCGGGCTTTCGCACATAGCTCGAAAGCACCTCGATTATTACGCCGTAGCGTTTCGCAAGCTCCACCGAGCGGTTCATCAGCACCTGTGCGCCGAGACTCGCCAGCTCGAGCATCTCGTCATAGGTTATCTCGTCGAGCTTTTTCGCACCCTTTACCTTGCGCGGGTCGGCGGTGTAAACGCCCTCGACGTCCGTGTAAATCTGACATTTGTCCGCGTGCAGCACCGCGGCTATGGCGACCGCCGTCGTGTCCGAGCCGCCTCGGCCCAGCGTGGTTATGTCGTCGTTGCGGTCTATGCCCTGGAAGCCCGCTACGACCACGATGCGGCGCTTGTCGAGCTCGCGGCGGATGCGCTCTGTCGAGACGCGGACTATGCGCGCGCTGCCGTAGGTGGTGTTCGTCTCCAGGCCGACCTGCCAGCCGGTCAGCGAGACGACGGGCAGACCCATCGCCTCCAGCGCCATCGACATCAGCGCTACGCTCTGCTGCTCGCCCGTGGAGAGCAGGACGTCCATCTCCCTCTTCGAGGGGCGGGGGTTGAGCTCCTTGGCCTTCTCTATCAGGTCATCCGTCGTGTCGCCCTGGGCCGAGAGGACGACCACGACGTCGTGCCCCTCAGAATAGTCGTCCGCGATTATCCCGGCGACCCGCTTGACCTTTTCCGCATCGGCGACCGAGCTGCCGCCGAATTTCTTTACTATGAGCATGGGGTATGTCCCTCCAAAAGCTGACTTTGTTAGGGCTTTGCGCCCGGTTTATTATATGCCGTCAGTCTAGCACGCGGTATCTCGCGCGCACGTCCATCCCGGCCGTTCTGGCCGTTAGCTCCTCGCCGGGCATATAGGGCGTGACGAAGGCGTATTCGTCCGGCTCCGCATTAGGCGCGGGGATGAAGCGCACGCCCTGGAAGGCGGCGCCTATCTTCGCCAGCGGCGCCACGAGCCTCACCATCCACCGGCAGGAGAGCGTCTCAGGACCCGTGACGTAGCCGGGCTCCGAGGGCCACCAGCCCATGTACGCCCTTGTCGAGGGGTCACGCACGCAGTCGATGATGTCGCCGGCGACCGCGCTCGCCGTCGGATGAGCGCCGGCGCCGGGACCGAAGAACATGGCCTCGCCCACCGCGTCGCCCTTGACGGAGATGCCGTTGATGACGCCGTCCACGTTCGCCAGCGGATTCGACTTCGAGACCAGGTGCGGCGCCACGAAGGCCGAAACGGAGTTCGGACCAGTGCGCATCGCACGACCGAGCAGTTTGATCTTGTAGCCGAGTATGCGCGCGCACTCTATGTCCGCCGGGGTGATGTGCGTTATGCCCTCGGTCGTGATCGAGGAGGGTGGCACGTTCTTGCCGAAGCAGAGGTCAGCCAGGATGCAGATCTTGCGCCCGGCGTCGATGCCCTCGACGTCCGCCGTGGGGTCGGCCTCGGCGTAGCCCTTCTGCTGCGCCTCACGCAGGGCCTGGGCAAAGCTCTTGCCGCACTGGATCATCTCCGTGAGGATGTAGTTCGTCGTGCCGTTGAGGATGCCGCAGACGGAGCTTATCTCGTTCGCCGCGAGGCACTGGCAGATGGGGCGCAGGATGGGTATGCCGCCGCCCACGCTGGCTTCAAAGAGGAAGTTCACACCCTTTTTCCGGGCGAGGGAAGTGAGCTCCAGACCCTTTTCCGCCACCAGCTCCTTGTTGGACGTGACCACATTCTTGCCCGCCTCCAGGCAGCGGAGGACGTACTGGTACGCCAGCGTCGCTCCGCCGATGCACTCGGCCACGACGCCTATCTCGGGGTCGTTTGCGATCGTCTCTATGTCGTGGACGATGAGGTGCGCAAAGGGGTGGTCCGGCCTGGGTTTGCGGCAGAGGATGTATTTGAGCTCTATCTCCTGCCCGGCTCTGCGGGCGATGAGTTCGCGGTTTTTAGTCAGCACCTCGGCGGTACCGCCGCCGACCGTGCCTATGCCAAGTATTGCGACCTTTACCATTTTATTTCTCTCCTATTGCCTCTTGCTTTCTCTCAGCCCGCCAGCGCGTCGAAGCGGATGACGCCCTCGAGCTCCCGGGCCTTGGTGATGAGCTCGTCCGTGCCGATGGGCATGTTCTCCGTCGTTGCGGAGATGGTCACCAGCGCCGTGCCGTTTGACGGTATGCTCTGGTTTATCGTCAGAATATTAGCGCCCGTATCGGCAAAAATAGCAAGCAGGGAGGAGAGCACACCCTTCTTGTCGCGCAGCAGCGCGTGGAAGGTCACTATGCTGCCCCTCTTCATGTCCCGGAAGGGCATGACCGAGTCCTTGTACTTGTAGAACGCGCTGCGGCTTATGCCCACGCGCTCCACGGCCTCTGCCACCGTCTTGACCTCGCCCGTCTCCAGCAGCTCCCGCACCTGGGTGACCTTTATGAACACCTCGGGCAGGACGCTCGACTCCACGAGATAATATTTCGGCAGTGCCTTTTCTTCCATATTGAAAAACACCCCCGCTGCGGCCGGTTGGGCCTGTCGCCCCGTGACGGCCACATGTATTTTGACCAAGTACAATAGTTATAGCATATCCACGCCTCGCGCACAAGTGGTATTATTCCGAAAACACCGCTTTTGCCGGGGGCGGTATCCATCGTTTTGACGAAAGGCGGCGTTTTTGAGCATGTTGGGATTTATATGGTGCGCCATAGCGGGTGCGGCGATGAGCATTCAGGGCGTTATGAACACGCGCCTGGGCGAGGGGATAGGCACGATGGAGGCCAACGCCTTTGTCCAGTGCACGGCGGCGCTGCTCTCTGCGGCGGCGCTTATATTTTACCGCACGGGCAGCTTCTCACAGCTGGGGGACGTGCCCTGGTACTACATGCTCGGCGGCGTCCTGGGCCTGGTCATCACGGTGACGGTCATGCTGGGCATAGGCGCGCTCTCGCCCACGGTGGCGATAAGCGTCATCCTCATCAGCCAGCTCCTGGTGGCGGCGCTCATTGACGCCTTCGGCCTTTTGGGGGCGGAGCAGGTGAGCTTCGGCTGGACCAAGTTCGTAGGGCTGGCGCTCATGATAGGCGGGGTCGTTATTTTTAAAAGATAGGGCTGTAATCGGCGGGGGATGTGTGGTAAAATGTACAGGATATTATTCTGCAACGGAGAGAGAGCATGTATACACAGATAGAAGGAAACATTTACAGCATTTTTGTCCCTCTGCCGGACAACCCGCTCCGGAACCTGAACGCCTATCTCATCAAGGACGACAAGCGCAGCCTGCTCATCGACACGGGCTTCCGACGCGACGAGTGCCGGGATGCGCTCCTCGGCGGGCTTGCCGAGCTGGGCGTCAGCATGGAGAACACGGACATCTGCCTGACCCACCTGCACTCGGACCACACCGGTCTTGCGCCTGAGATCGCCGGGCCGAACAGCAAGATATTCATGAGCCGCGAGGACAGCCGCCGCCTGGTGTATTTCCAGCGCCACGCCAACACGCACAGGACCGAGGAGTATACCCAGCAGGGCTTCTCCCTGGACGAGACGGCCTTTCTGCGCGATTCGCCGATGCGCAAGTACAACAGCGTCCTGCCCGCGGACCACACCTATATCGGCGAGGGCGACGTCCTGGAGTACGGCGGGCGCCGCCTGCGTGTCATAATGACGCCGGGGCACACGCCGGGACACCTCTGCCTCTACGATCAGGAGGCGAAGGTCATGTTCCTGGGTGACCACGTCCTCTTCGACATCACGCCCAACATAACCACCTGGCCGGGCTTTTCCGACCCCCTGGGCACCTATGTGCACAGCCTCATGGATATCAGCATCTTCGACGTACGCCTGCCCCTGCCTGCGCACCGCGGCGTCTCCGGCACGATGTCGGAGCGCATAGGCAAGATCATAGAGCACCACGGCGCAAGGATACGCGAGATGATAGGGATATTGGAGAAGAATCCGAGGCTCACGCCTTACGAGCTCTCCGGACTCATGACCTGGCGTGTCCACGGCAAGAGCCCCTCCTGGGCGGACTTTCCGCTGCAGCAGAAGTGGTTTGCCGTCGGCGAGACGGCGGCGCACCTTGAGTATCTGCTCGTGCGCGACAGGGTCCGCCGAGAGATGGACAACGGGGTATACCGCTACTACATCTGACATATAAAACACGGGAGGCGGAGAAATGGCAAAAAAGCTGCTCAAGGTCCTGCTCATCATCGTGCTCGTCATCGTCGTTGCGGCGGGCGGGCTCGTGGGTTTCCTCACGGCGACGGAGTACAGGCCGGACGACGTGGAATACATAAGCGCGAACACCCTCGGTGAGCCGGAGAGCGTGGGCGACACGGTGCGCATCGTCACCTGGAACGTAGGCTACTGCGGCCTCGGCGAGAACGAGGACTTCGTCATGGACGGCGGCACGGGCGACGGCAAGCCCGAACGCGGGGACTTTGATACCTATTTCAACGGCGTTTCCGCCACGCTTGACGAGCTGGACGCCGACATCTACCTCCTCCAGGAGGTGGACGAGAACTCCACCCGCAGCTACGGCACGAATGAGATGCTGAGCTTCTCCGAGGGCCGGAACGCCCACTCCTCGGTCTATGCGCTCAACTACTCCTGCCCCTTTGTGCCCTTCCCTGTGCCGCCGATAGGCAAGGTCAACAGCGGAATACTCACCACCGCCGACTACGCCGTCCAGGGCGGCTCGGCGGAGCGCATAGCGCTGCCCTGCCCCTTCTCCTGGCCGGTGCGCACCGCGAACCTCAAGCGCTGCCTGCTCGTGAGCCGCTACTACATTCCCGACCTCGACCGCGAGCTGGTCGTCGTGAACCTCCACCTCGAGGCCTATGACGACGGCGAGGGTAAGGCGGCTCAGACCGCGATGCTCTTCGACATACTCGAGAGCGAGTACGCCGCGGGCAACTATGTCATCGCGGGCGGCGATTTCAACCAGACCTTCCCCGGCACGCTCGACAAGTGGCCCATACGCGCGGGCGAGGTCTGGACGCCCGGCGTTCTCGAGGCGGAGAGCCTGCCAGAGGGCTGGAGCTATGTCTATGACGACAGCTCGCCCACCTGCCGCCTGCTCGACGCGCCCTATGATTCGGAGACCAGCCAGCACTATGTGCTAGACGGCTTCATCGTCTCGCCCAACATAGAGGTCACGAGCGTAGAGACCCAGAGCCTCGGATTCAAATACTCCGACCACAACCCCGTGGTCGTGGAAATAGGCTTTAAGGAGGCTTGAATCAAATGAAGGTACTGCTAATAAACGGCAGCCCGCATGAACACGGCTGCACCCGGACGGCACTGGACGAGATAGCCCGCACGCTGGCTGAATGCGGCATTGAGACGGAGCTCATCAACCTCGGCACAGGCCCTGTCTCCGGATGTACCGCCTGCGGCGGCTGCGGCAAGACCGGACACTGCGTCGTGGACGACGGCGTGAACGTCGCAATTGAGGCGCTGGCGTCGGCTGACGGCCTCATCGTCGGCACGCCGGTGCACTACGCCTCGCCCGCCGGAGCGCTGCTGGCTTTCCTGGACCGCATGTTCTATGCGGGCGCCGACCGCTTTGCGCACAAGCCTGCGGCGGCCTTCACCAGCGCCCGCCGGGCCGGCACCACGGCCACTCTCGACGTCGTCAACAAGTACTTCACCATCTCTGAAATGCCGGTCGTGTCCTCCACCTACTGGAACATGGTCCACGGCGCCCGTGCCGCGGACGCAGCTGAGGATGCCGAGGGCATGCAGACCGCGCGCAATCTGGCCCGCAACATGGCCTGGCTGCTCCGCTGCATCGAAGCCGGTAAGGCCGCCGGTATCGAGCCGCCCAAGAGCGAGCTCGACAAGCGCACGAACTTCATAAGGTAAGGCTGGAAGGCCAAAAAAGAGGAGAGCACCGCGTGTGCTCTCCTCTTTGCTATATTGTCATCTCACTCCCAGAGCACGGCGCCGCCGACGGGGCGGATACTCAGGGCACGGCAGCTGCCGTGGCCGAGCGCCGCTTCCACCTCAGCGCTGAAGCCCTCGAGCGCGTCTAGCGGGACGAAGGCCTGGATGGTGCCGGCAAAGCCGCCGCCGTGGACACGGCAGGCGCCCCGACCGGAGAGCGCGCGCTCGGCTACGGCGAGCGCCACGGCCATGGCCTGCTCCTTTGCGGCGCCCGTGGGCGTTATGTTTTGCAGCAGCTCCCAGGAGGAGCGGCCGGATTCTCGCACCAGCGCGAGAAAGGCGTCCATGTCGCCGCGCTCCAGAGCGTCGGCCTCTTCGGCGGAGCGGGCGTCGTCCGCGAAGAAGTGCATCGCCCTCAGCACGGCGCGGTCGCCCGCGACACGCCTGAGCTCGGGCAGGGCACGCAAAAGCTCAGCCTCGTCCACCTCACGCAGCACCTTCTTGCCGAAGTACGCCGCCACGGCGCCCATTTCCTCGGGGATGGAGGCGTACTCGCCCGTCAGGGCCGCATGACTGGCTCCGGAGTCGATTATGCACAGCGCATAGCCCAGACTCTCGAGGTCCACGGCCACGCTGCGCACCTTGGGGTCCGCTGGGTCCGCAAAGTCTATGGCCACGGCGCCGCCGACGGAGGATGCGGTCTGGTCCATGAGCCCGCTGGGCTTGCCGAAATAGACGTTCTCCGCCCTCTGGCCGAGCTGGGCGATGGTGACGGCGTCAAGCTCGCCCGAGCAGAACAGGCAGTTCTCTATAACGCCCAGCAGCACCTCACAGGCCGCCGAGGAGGACAGGCCCGAGCCGGGCAGGACCTCGGAGACGGCGTAGGCGTCGAAGCCGGCGACCTCATAGCCGCCTTCCTTCACGAGCCCGGCCATGCCGCGCACGAGCGCAGCGGTGGTCTCCCGCTCGTCCGTCCGGGGCAGCAGCTCGTCGAGGCTGATCTCCACCATGGGCCAGCCCTCGGACTGGAACCTTATCTCGTTCAGGCCGTTCGGCGCAGCGCAGGCCAGAAAGTCGAGGTCCACAGCCCCGGCGAGCACCCTGCCGTGCTGGTGGTCGGTGTGGTTGCCGCAGATCTCGGTGCGGCCCGGTGCGGAGCAGAGCACGACGGGACGCTCCTCGTCCGCTCCAAAGCTGTCCGCGAAACCGTCGAGCACATGGGCCACCTTGGCCCTGGCTCCGCTGATCTCGCCGTATTTGAGCCGGGACAGCGTCCCGTCCAGCTCGCCCGCGCTCAGAGCGCGGCGAACGGCGCCCAGTTTCTGCATCTTCATTCTCTCCTCTTTCCGCCCGCGTGGGGCGTAATAAAACCGCTGCAAAGAAGGCGGATCGCTCACATCTGCTTTGCAGCGGTTACTGCGTTTTTTAAATGTGATTACTTCTTCTGGACGTACTTCAGGCAGTCCAGCATGACCGCGACAAGGATTATAATACCGGAGAACACAAACTGCAAGTTCGTGTCAATGCCGAGCGTGGTCAGGGAGTAGGTCAGCGCGGTGAAGATGAACACGCCGACGACGACGCCGGAGATCTTGCCGATGCCGCCGGTGAAGGAGATGCCGCCGACGACGCAGGCTGCGATGGCGTCCATCTCCCAGCCCTGGCCGTAAGCCGCCGAGCCGGAGCCGATCATGCGGATGCATTCGAGCCAGGAGCCGAAGCCGTAGAGCACGCCGGCCATGATGAAGGCGCCGACGGTGACCTTGAACACCGAGATGCCGGAGACGGAGGCCGCCTCGGGGTTGCCGCCGACCGCGTACAGGTTCTTGCCGAAGGTGGTCTTGTTCCAGATGAACCAGACGACGATGACCGCCGCCACGGCCCAGAGGATTATGGTGGGGAACTTGCCCAGGCGCGGGATTATCATGGAGGGGATGGTGCTGTCGATGCCGCCGAAGGACACGCCCTTGGTAGAGTAGGTGACGAGGCCGAAGATGACGAGCATGTTGGCCATGGTCGAGATGAAGGGGTGCATCTTGAACTTCGCGGTGAAGAAGCCGGCGATCGTGGTGAAGATGGTGCACAGCACGATGCAGACGAAGAGCGCGAAGAAC
>CAUAHS010000063.1 GCA_958428885.1 uncultured Eubacteriales bacterium | reverse complement strand
GTTGCGCCGGGCCTGCTCGTCCATGGTGCGGAAGTCCATGGGCCCAAACTGCGCAACGGCCGCTCTTACAAAGGGCTCTGCGGCATACTCGCCGTCCGGGTCCTCGCCGGGAAAGGCGCCGTTTGGCACGTTCATGCCGAGCATAGCGGCGAGGTTACCCCCCGCGGAACCGCCGATGGCCGCAAAACGGTTCGTATCGAGACCGTATTTCCATGCGTTTGCGCGGAGAAAGCGGACGGCGCTCCGGCAGTCCAGCACAGCCGCAGGAAAAGCGGCTTCACCGCTCAGGCGATATTCTATCGAAGCGGCCGCCCAGCCCCAGTGCAGGGCCTTTAGATAGGCGTTCATGTGGTCGTCCCGCTTGTCGCCTAAGGCGAAACCGCCGCCGTGGACGTGTATGAGCAGCGGAAACGGTCCCTCCCCTTCCAGCGGCAGATATATGTCCAGCCTCTGGTTAGGGCTCTGCATGGCGTAAGGTATGTCAAGATACTTCCGGCGCACCCAGCTTATGTCCGCCATGGGCGGGGTCCAGCCCGGAGGAGGCGCACCGGGCACGGCATTGGGTTTGATTTCATTCATGGCTCAGCCCTCCGGTTTCAGGAGGCCTTGCCGGCGCCTACTTTCTCCTTGTGTATGCGCACGACAGGCTTCGGATAGTTCTTGATGGCGTCAAAGCCGATCGCCAGCAGGAGAATGACGCCCTTTACGATATACTGAGTATAGGTGCCCCAGCCTGCGAGCTGCATGCCGTTGGCTATGATCTGCATTACAAAGATGCCTGCGACCATGCCTACGACGTTGCCCTTGCCGCCCATCATGCTTATGCCGCCGATGATAGCGGCTGTGAGGCAGGTTATCTCCGTGCCCGGTCCGGTGGTGGCGGAGGTCTGGTTCTGCTGAGCAAGCATGTCGAGAGTTGCTATGGCGAAGATAGCGCCTGTAAGTGCAAAGCAGAGGGTCTGCACGAGATCTGAGCGTATGCCGGAGAGCCTGGCGCACTCCTTGTTTCCGCCGACAGCCAGTACGTCGCGGCCAAAGTGCGTCTTGTTGAGCACTATCCAGGTGGCGGCCACGATGAAAATGGTGAGATATACGTCCATCGGCAGCCCCAGCAGCTTGGTCTTGTAGAGCGCGCGGAAGGTATCAGGCATGCTGGAATAGGACTTCGAGGAGGTTATGGTATAGGCTATGCCCTTGAACACTTCGCTGGTGGCGATAGTAACGACCAGTGGGAAGAGCTTGAGCTTTGAGGCGATCAGGCCGTTCAGCGTGCCCATCAGGAAACCGAGCACGATGCAGACCGGCCAGACGACCCATACCGGCAGTGTGGTCTCCAGCATTATGATGGCGGCGACACAGCCGCAGACGGCCATCTGATAGCCGACGGAGAGGTCTATGCCTCCGCTTATCATGACAAAACAGATGCCCATGCCGGCGATGATTATGTAGGTGCTCTGGGTTATGAGGTTATAGAGATTGCGGGACGAGACAAACTTGGGGTTGAAGATGGAAAAGAATACGATGAGCGCCAGAAGGATTATATATACTGTGCCCTCCTGGTACAAATACCGGCCCGCGGATTTGAGCTTTTGGCCCGTTGTGCTTTCTTTCATGTTCTGCCTACCTCCCTCAGGTGCCTGAAGCCAGCTGCAAAACGCGCTCCTGGCTGAACTCGTCGCGCATAAGCTCCCCTGACACAAGACCCTCGTGCAGCACGATTATGCGGTCCGACATTCCTAGTATCTCCTCCATGTCCGAGGAGACCATGATGATGGCCTTGCCGTTTTCAACAAGGTCGTTCATTAGCTGATAAATCTCCTGTTTCGCGCCCACGTCTATGCCCTTTGTGGGCTCATCGAAGATGATGATATCCGGGTCGGCGGCCAGGGCTTTGGCAAGGGCCACCTTCTGCTGATTGCCGCCCGAGAGGTTTACGACCATCTGCTTTATGCCCGGGACCTTTATCCGCAGCTCGCTGCGGTATTTCTCGGCGAGGGCGGAGTTCCGCCTGCCGCTTATGAAGCCGAGCTTTGTGAGCTTCTTCATACTGGAGAGCGAGATGTTGAACTGCACGGTGTTGTGCAGGATGACGCCCTGCTCTTTCCTGTCCTCGGGTATCAGGCCGATGCCTTGGCGTATGGCGGAGGCAGGCGAGCCTATCGAGACCTTTCGGCCGTTTATGAGTATCTCGCCGCTGTCGGGCTTTTTGGCGCCGCTTATTAGCTCCATGGTCTCGCTGCGGCCTGAGCCCACAAGTCCGGCAAAGCCGAGGATCTCTCCCCTGTGCAGCTGGAAGCTGATATGCTCAACGCTGTTGCCCGTGAGGTCGCGTGCCTCAAGCACGACCTCGCCCATCTTCTGATTGCGGGAGGGGAAGCTCTCGGTGAGTTCACGCCCGACCATCAGACTAACGAGCTCCCGGCGGTTGGTGTCGGCGGTATTCAGGGTCTTGATGAGGCAGCCGTCCCGCAGAACGCTGATACGCTCGGTTATCTGGAATACCTCGTCCATCCTGTGGGAGATATAGACGACCGTGACGCCCCGCTCCTTGAGCTTCCTGATGATCGAGAACAGCAGCTCCACCTCATTCGAGGCCAGAGGAGCGGTAGGCTCGTCCATTATCATTATCTTCGCATTGTTGGAGATGGCCCGCGCTATCTCGACCAGCTGCTGATTTGCCGGTGAGAGCCTCTCGACACGCATGGCGGGGTCCATGTCGAAGCCATATTCCGCAAACAGCTCCCGAGCTAGGGCGTTAAGGCGGCGTTTGCTGTACACCTTGCCCATTTTGCGGCCCATGAAGATGTTCTCGGCGACCGTCATGGGCGTCACGAGATTTATGTCCTGATATATGACAGCCACACCGTTCTGTGCCGAGAGCGCCGGGGTCATATGTGTGTACTTTCTGCCGTCGAAGTCGATGACGCCGCCGGCGTCGGGGTCAATGGCTCCGGCGATTATTTTTATGAGCGTGGACTTGCCCGCTCCGTTCTCTCCGAGCAGGGCGTGTACTTCGCCCTGCTCGAATTCGAGAGATACGTCGTCGAGCGCAACCACGCCGGGGTAAGTTTTGCTGATGTGTTCCAGCTTCAGCATGGCGAAGCTCGCTCCTTTCAGGTCCCGGGCTTACTCCACCGGCGTAAAGGTGCCGGCGGCATCGTCGACGGTCACCACCGCGTCGCCGGTGGTGCTGTCTATGAAGCTCCAGAGGCCGGGGACGGCGAATTCGGAGCTGGAGTCGATGTTCTTGAGCCCGGTGATGGTCACGGTGTCGCCCTCGCGGACATAGCTGCCCTCGTAGACGTCGGTTATCATGGTATTGCCGGGCAGGAAGAAGCGGCAGGTCGTGCCGTCCACAAGATCTATCTCGAGTGTATCCTTGCCCATCATGCCGTCAATCTCGCAGGTGTAGGCAGTGCCCTCTGTTGCGGGACCATCGGCGGGCATGGCGTCGCCGCCCTCGGCTCCTGCCACGGTGAAGGTGAAAGCGGCGGGGTCGATGGTGATGGTGGCGTCGCCTGTGGTGCTGTCGATATAGCCCCAGAGTCCAGGAGTCGGGTACGGGGAGGCGGGGTCCACGTTGGCAAGACCGGTTATGCTCACGGTCACGCCGTCGTCCGCAATGGTGTAGGTGCCAGCGTAGACGTCGGTTATCATCTCGCTGCCGGGCAGGAAGAACTGGCAGGTGCCGTCGTCCATGAGGTCGAACTCATGGGCTTCCTGGCCGCCGATGCCATCCATCATGCCGATGTAGGCGGTGCCGCCCTCTATCTCGCCGCCGGTTACCGCCGGAACATCGGAGCCGGTGTCCTCCTGCATGCTCTCGTTGTAGCCGTTGGCCTCGTCCCAGTAGTACATGAGATTGTCCCTGGCGAGGACCTCTTCATAGGTGAAGCTCTCGATGTAGGGCGAGGTGTCGAAGCAGACGAGGGCAGGGTCGCCGCCGTTGAGTTCGGCGTCTATCGGGAAGAACAGACCTATGCTGTTCGGGTTGGCCTTGCCGTAGTCGACGCCCGCTTCGCCGAACATGACGTTGTAGGCGAGATTGGCGAGAGTGGCCGCAGCGTCACCGCCGCCGAACTGGCAGGCACCGCGGAAAACGCTCTTGGTGCCGGAGGTGTCGGACACGGCGCCGATAAGGTACTCATACTCGTCGCCCATGACGCCGCCGGAGAAGAAGGCGAACTCGTCCTGTTCATCCTCGGGATAGGTGTCCATTATGTACTGGCTGCCAGCCGTGGAGACGAGCGAGTTGTAGGCAATGATTATGCGGACGCTGGGGTCGTCGGTCAGGACGCCGGCAACGACGGACCGGTTATCTCCGGAGATGTCCATCTCGGTCGTGGCTGCGGCGAGGTCGGGCACGCGCTCGGCTATCATCTCGCAGTAGACGGGGTTCTCTATGCGGTCGGCTTCAGAGACGACGCTGCCCATTAGATCGACATATTCGCCTGCCTCGTTCTTGAGCCAGGGCTCGAGGATCTGGGCCTCACCGGCGCAGCGGCTCTTGGCGTCGTCGCTGATGGTGGAGCTCAGGAAGGCAACGCCCCAGTCGCCGTCGGGGTCCATGTGCTCCTCGACCCAGGTCTTGGTCACGGAGGCGACGTACATTCCTATCATATATTCGTCGTCGGCGGAGACGGCATCGTAGGCATCCTCGGAAATGGTGCCGGTGCCGCCGCTGATGACGACCTTTATCCCTGCTTCACGGGCTTCAAGAAGCGTGTCCTCGAGCGTTTCGATCTCGCAGGGCAGGACAACGAGCATCTCGGCGTCCATGAGGATGAAGTTCTGAATCTGCTGCACCTGGTTGGAAACGCTGTCGTCCGCGGAGACGACCTGGACCTCATAGCCGAGCGGCTCAAAGGTCTCTGTCAGAGCCTCGGACTGGAGCTCCGCTATGCTGCTGGACATATTCTGCATGCAGACACCGATGAGGCCGCTGCCCTCACCGTTGCCGTCGACGGATTGCTCGTCCTGCTGGCCGCAGCCGGCGAGAAGCGCAACGATAAGCGCCGCCACAAGCAAAAGACTTAGGTACTTTTTCATGTTTTTCCTCTCCTCCGTAATATTCAGCATTACATAAACACACGGCTTTCGCCTTTTCTGATATGATTTTATCGTTGTCAAGCCCGATTGAAAATCGGGTCACGAGCTTTTGCTATTCGATATTTTTGATTTAGATAAGAACAGTTTCAACAATATAGCAAACTTATCTTTGTGCTTTTTGCCGTATGCTTGACATTTTGAACAAAATGGTTTAGCCTGTAGGGGGTAAATTGACGCCTGATTTTGTGCTGATTTAACAGCTGGTTATGCATTATTTCGTTTTGAGGTGCGGTATGGATCTGGAACGTCTTTCGGAGTTTGCGGCGGCAGCTCGCTGCGGAAGCTTAAAGGCTCTGTCTCAAGAGACCGGGGTGCCGGCGGCGACGCTGTCCGCCCGCCTGCGCAGTTTTGAAAAGGAGCTGGGCATGGAGCTCTTCAACCGCAGCGGCAGCGGCCTGGAGCTGACCGAGGCTGGAGAGCGCCTGCTGCCCAGTGCGGAGGAGATACTCGAAAATCTTCGCCAGCTCCGCAGTGAACTTCGGGAGGCGGAGCGGCACAAATACAGCCGGCTGCGCATAGGCATTACCGGCTCCGGACTACCCCTGTATCTCGGCCCGTTCCTGGACGAGCTGAATCTCAAATACCCCGACATGAGCCTTGAGCTCATCGACGACTCTCAGTTTTCCATCGAAGAGGGCCTGCGCACCGGTGCGGTGGACATATATTTCGCCTCGGTCATGCGGGACTTTGAGATACCAGGCATGACAAAGACCACCGTTGCCGCTTCGAGCCAGTATGTGCTCCTCCCCCGATTTCACCGCCTTGCCAACCGCACCGCGCTCTCCATACGCGAGCTCGACGGGGAGGCCTTCATACCATATCCGTGTACCAGGGAGAGCTGCCTGCGGGACTTTCAGTTCCGCAACCTTGAGGCCGCCGGCATACGATACCGCATATACGAGAGCGAGACCTCCCCCCTCTTCTACAAGCTGCTGGTGCCCATAGGAAAAGGCGCGATACTTTCACCGCGCGATGTGATGGACCTGCCGCCGAACACGGTTTGCATCCCGGTGAGCGACATTCCCTACCCCGCCGCTCCCTGCTTCTTCTACGACAGGGCCTCACTTAACGAGGAGGCAGAGGCCTTTGTGCGGGACTATGTCATCTTTGCAAAGGAGGCGCACAGGCGTGAACACAGAGCGGCTCTATGAATTTCTCGTGCTGTCCCGGGTCCTCAACTACTCTCGGGCGGCGAAGGCGCTGTATATCTCCCAGCCCATCCTTACAAGGCATATTCAGGACCTGGAGTCGGAGCTGGGAGTTCCGCTCTTTCGCCGCACAACGCATGGCACAGCGTTGACGGAGGCAGGGCGGCTGCTCTCAAAACAGGCCGACGGCATACTGGAGAAGTGCGACCGCGCTCTGAGCCTTATGCGAGTGCAGAATCTGCCCGTCAAAGGCCGTGTGCGCATTGCCTGCGAGCTGGAGATCTCCTACGCCTCACAGATGCGGGAATTCACGGCGAGGTTCATGGAACGCTATCCGGACATAGAGCTGGACTTCGACGTGATTGCGGAGAATACCCCGCCCTCTCTCTGCTCACGCTACGACCTGGTGTTCACCCCGTGCGAGTATGCGCAGATGCCCGCGGGAGTTAAGAGAAAGCTGATTTACAGTCACGGTACCTATGCGGTCCTGCCGCCGGGCCACGCACTGATGACGAAGTCGCTCATAGCACTGCATCAGCTGGCCGGTGAGACCCTCATCGTCCCGTACGCTTGGGAGCCGTTCGGTCCCTACGCCCGCAATTGGCTGTTGGCCGAGAAGAGCACAAGGGGCCGCATCGGCTGTATAAAGGCGCCTAACCTCATGACGGCGCTGTTTCTCGTGTCGACAGGACGGGGCATAGTTATAGCGCCGAGACACGTCAGAAACATGGTCACGCCGGATACCTTCGTCATAGGCATATCAGACCGTGACTGTCTGTTCAACGAATACGTCTATTACAACGAGACGGACCAAAACGGCGCCGCCAGATTGTTTTATGAGGAGTTCAAGGCCGAATATATACGCGAACAGGAATAAAAAGACCGGGCGGGTAAATTACCCGCCCGGTCTTTGTTTTGGCCGGTTCGTTTTACATGCCCGCGAGGGCGCAGACGGTGGCGTAACGCTCGTCGGCAGCACGCTGGATGGAATCCAGCTGGGCCTCGCTGAGTTTTTTGAATTTGCCGATGCCCTTCACGAAGTCCGCAACCGGCATTGGGTCAGTGTTTTTGTAGTTGAGCTTGTATTTTCCCCCGGATTTCTCCCAGAGCGGGAACATGTTGCTCTTTACGGCACGCTTTGAGACCTCGATGGTCTGGTCTGGCGCAAAGCTCCAGCCCGTGGGACAGGGCGAAAAGACGTGGAGATAGGCAAAGCCGCGCTTTGAGGCCGCAAGACCTTTTTCAATCTTCTCCACCATGTCCCGCATGTTCCAGGGAGTGGCTGTGGCGCAGTATTCGACGCCGTGCATGGCCAGAATGAGCGGGACGTACTTTTGCGGCTGCTGCTTGCCGCAGAGCGCGCTGCCCAGCGGCGTTGTGGAGGTGCGCGAGCCCTCGGTGGTAGTGGAGCTGCGCTGATAGCCCGTGTTCATGTAGCCCTCGTTGTCATAGCAGACGTAGAGCATCTTCTCCCCGCGCTCGGCTGCGCCGGAGAGACTCTGAAAGCCGCAGTCCGCCGTGGCTCCGTCGCCCGCGACGGCGACGATGTTGACGTCTCCCCTGCCCCGGCGCTCGTACATATGGCTCAGGCCGCTCAGGAACGAGGCGGTGTTATCGAGCAGCGGGATGTGTACGGGCACCTTCATGCCCGTGTCGTGGCTCCAGCCTATTGCTCCGCTGCCGGCCATACATCCGGGAGGCACGCAGACTATCGTGTCGGGTCCTGCAATCTGCAATACCCGGCGCAGTACCAGCTCGCCGCCGCAGCCCTGGCAGGCGGAGACGCCGGGCGACACCATGTCGGGGCGAGTTCTCAGTGTTTCTATGTAACCCATTTTCCTGCCCCCCTCAGTCCTTCATGAACCAGAGCGTGTCATATACGCCCGGAGTGTCTTTGACGCTCTCAAGCCTGTCGATGGCGCTTGCAAAGTCCGCGACGGAGATGTCGGCGCCGCCCAGGCCGCCTATTGCGGAAAAACTGGCCCGGTCTGCCGCACCGGCGAGCGCCGCACGGGTCTCAACATACGTCGGCCCGCAATTCCAGCCGAAGGAGACACTGCGGTCCACGCAGCAGAAGGCCCGGACGCCGCCCAGCGCCTTTGCGAGCCTCGCCGCCGGGAGGGGCCGGATGGCACGGAGTTTAACAAGTCCCGCTCGTATGCCGCGCTCCCGCGCCTCGTCCACCGCGTCCATACCGGCGCCGGTCATGCCGCCGACGGTGACTACGGCGACCTCGGCGTCCTCCATGCGGTACTCGCTCAGCACACCGCCGTAGCTGCGGCCGAAGCTCTCAGCAAACTTTGTGTCCACCTCGTCTATGACCTCCAGCGCCCGCTGCATGGCGGCAAGGTGGTTCTTGCGGTAGTGCATCAGCAGCTCGCCCGGTGTCATGGGGTCGAGGGCGAGAGGCGCGTCGGGGTCGAGCAGCGCCTGGTGGTTCAGG